>JBEVCF010000044.1:0-3037 GCA_040514355.1 Glaciecola sp. | reverse complement strand
GTACACTTCTCTCGTGTATTGAACGTATAAACATGTGTTTTACGTTAACCCGTAAGGGTTTCCCTATATTTAACCGCACTTTGTGCGGTTTTTTTTTGCTTTGACAGTACTATTGGATGATATTATTGATAGGTACTCTAGGCTAAACTGTGGAAAAATTTTAGTGAGACTCTCGCATGACAACATTTTCTACTTTTTTACCCAAAAACCGTACGCTAATGGGTCCGGGCCCATCTGATGTATCTCCTCAGGTACTTAACGCACTTGCCCGACCAACCCTAGGCCATTTAGATCCTCAGTTCATTGAGCTAATGGATGAGACCAAACAACTTCTGCAATACGTCTTTAAAACAGAAAATGCACTAACCATGCCGATCTCCGCACCGGGTTCTGCTGGCATGGAAGCCTGTGTGGTTAACTTGGTCGAGCCTGGTGAAACCGTCATCGTCTGTCAAAACGGTGTATTTGGTGGACGAATGAAAGAAAATGTCGAACGCGCTGGTGCAAACGCCGTGGTTGTGACTGCAGAATGGGGACAACCCAATTCGCTGGAAGGCATTGAGGCTGCACTACAGGCGCATCCAGAAGCCAGTTTTGTTGGCTTTGTTCACGCTGAGACCTCCACCGGTGTGCGCAATGATGCGCAAGCAATATGTGCATTAGCACAGCAGTATAACTGTATGACCATTGTCGATGCAGTAACCTCACTGGCAGGTATTGAATTGTGTGTTGACGAGTGGGGGATTGATGCGATTTACTCTGGTTCACAAAAATGTCTGTCGTGTGTCCCAGGCTTGTCGCCGGTATCATTTAGCGATCGCGCCTTACATAAAATTCAAAATCGCAGCACGCCGGTACAGAGTTGGTTCTTAGATCTCAATCTCATCGTAGGTTACTGGGGCCAAGGTGGCAAACGTGCCTATCACCATACAGCACCCGTCAATAGTCTATATGCGCTACACGAATCTTTGCGTATTGTGCATGAGGAAGGCTTAGAAAACAGTTGGCAACGTCACGCGCACATGCATGAGTTATTAAAAGCGGGGTTGACTGATTTAGGCCTTGAGTTGTTCGTTGATGAACGTTGTCGCTTGCCACAACTCAACACGGTTATGATCCCTGATGGCGTCGATGATGCGGCTGTTCGCAGTCGTTTATTAAATGAATTTAATTTAGAAATTGGCGCGGGTCTGGGGGCGTTAGCTGGCAAAGTATGGCGCATCGGATTGATGGGGCACGCCGCCAACACCAAAAATATCGATTTTTGTCTGTCTTCGTTACGCAGTGTTTTAAAGTAGTCGACACAACGGCAACACAACAATTGCAGTCAAAGGTTAACATTCATCAGCGTGAGTGTTAACCTTGTGTATCTTTGCACAACAACTCTGATAATATGCTGCAAAAAATCTGGTTAGCGTTCATTTTCATTTCATTTGGTGCCAGCCTCTATCAGGTCGTTATTCTAGGCGAGCTTACGACTTTCTCTGACGTGATGTCCACCGTCACGGCCATGGCCAAACTCTCAGTCGATATCGCAATTGGACTCATTGGCTTATTAGCATTTTGGTTGGGTATTTTTCAGATCGCCGAGCATTCTGGTCTAGTCGGGCGTTGTGCACGTGTTGTTGAACCCTTGCTGTGTCGTTTAATGCCAGGGATCCCACGCAATCATCCTGCGATGGGGAGTATCACCATGAACTTATCTGCCAATGCCTTAGGCTTAGATAATGCCGCCACGCCGTTTGGCATAAAAGCGATGGGAGATATGCAAAGTTTGGCAGACGATAAAACCACCTTAACTAACGCGCAGATCTTATTTTTAGTCCTCAATACCTCAGCCGTGACATTATTTCCAATCACAGTGTTTTTGTATCGAGCTGATGCCGGTGCCCAAAGCCCTACTGATGTATTTATTCCTATTTTACTCGCCACCAGTGCGTCAACGATTGTAGGTGTAGTCGTGACTGCTTTGGTACAAAAAACGCCCTTACTCAACAAAGTGGTCGTCGCTTACGCAGTTGCACTTGTGGCATTACTCGGTGGCATCATCGTGTATTTCATGCAACTCAGCGCGGCGGCGTTAGCTACCCAATCCGCACTGATTGCCAATAGTGTTTTGTTTGGTTTTATTATATTCGTACTTTACAGTGGCTTGCGCAAAGGACTAGACACCTACAGTTTGTTCATCGAAGGCGCCAAAAAAGGCTTCGATTTAGCGATCACGCTGATCCCGTATCTATTAGCAATGCTCATTGCCATTGGTATGTTGCGCGCCAGTGGGGTGATGGATACTGTGGTGCAAGCATTAGCCGTGATAGTTGGCGCAGCAGGATTAGATACCCGCTTCGTAGACGGTTTACCTACGGCCTTGATGAAACCACTCAGTGGTAGTGGCGCCCGCGCATTGATGATTGAAACTATGCAGACGCACGGTGCGGATTCATTTGCCGGGCGCTTGGTGAGTGTATTACAAGGTTCCACCGAAACGACTTTTTATGTGTTAGCGGTATACCTGGGCGCCGTCGGGATCAAATATTCACGGTATGCGGTTGCGTGTTGCCTTGCTGCAGACATGGCAGGGATCACCACCGCAATTTTAGTCAGCTATTGGTTTTTTGGATAGGGTATGACGGTTTCTATTGGTTTATGTAACCCCAAATCTGCCTCAAATGTGGGAAGTATTTTACGCGCAGGTGGATGCTTTGGTATTGAGTCAGTATTTTTTACTGGTGAACGCTTCAAACACGCCAAAAAATACCACAGTGATACACAGGATTTTCAGCAAGGGATCCCGACTCATGCTGTTGATGATTTGTTGCCTGTCGTACCGGCAGGTGCAAAAATTATCGTGATTGAGTTAGTCGAAGGGGCCACACCTTTACCGGCCTTTGTCCATCCTGAATCCGCTTTTTACATCTTTGGCCCCGAAGATGGTTCGGTTAGTCAAACCTTGGTCGATGCTGCTGATGCAGTGGTATATATTCCCACTTTTCACAATATGAACCTTGCAGCAACCGCTAATGTGGTCTTATATGAC
>JBEVCF010000043.1:0-11962 GCA_040514355.1 Glaciecola sp. | reverse complement strand
GGGTAATTGGGAAGCAGCATTTGCTGAAATAAAACGCGGTGCAGATGCAATTTTAGTAGAAGACGAACTAAAAGAGCGTTTAAAAACAGGAAAACCACTTAGGATCAAAGCTGGGTTTGATCCGACGGCCCCTGATTTACATCTAGGCCACACTGTGTTGATTAATAAGTTGCGCACTTTTCAGCAATTAGGTCATGAAGTCATATTTTTGATCGGTGATTTCACTGGTTTAATCGGCGACCCAACCGGTAAAAATGTCACGCGTAAACCATTGAGCAAAGCAGATGTGCTCGCTAACGCACAAACCTACAAAGAGCAAGTGTTTAAAATCCTTGACCCTGAAAAAACCACTGTGCGTTTTAATTCTGAATGGATGGAAGAATTAGGTGCGGCCGGCATGATCAAATTGGCGGCCAGTCAAACCGTTGCCCGTATGTTAGAACGCGATGATTTCAAAAAGCGTTATGCCAATGAACAACCCATTGCTATCCATGAATTTTTATATCCGCTGGTACAAGGCTGGGATAGTGTGGCATTAGAAGCTGATGTTGAATTGGGCGGGACTGATCAGCGATTTAATCTATTAATGGGACGTGAATTACAAAAGGCACAGGGTCAACAACAGCAGACAGTGCTTATGATGCCATTGCTAGAAGGGTTAGATGGCGTACAAAAGATGTCGAAGTCTTTGAATAACTACATCGGTATCACAGATGCGCCTAATGATATGTTTGGTAAAATCATGTCGATTTCAGATGATCTGATGTGGCGTTATTTCGACTTATTAAGCTTTAGACCGCTTGAAGAAATTGCTCAGTTAAAAGCAGACGTTGCTGCAGGCAGCAATCCTCGAGACACTAAGATCCTACTTGCCAAAGAAATCATAGCCCGGTTCCACGATGAAGCGGCTGCGGAAGCTGCACATGCTGACTTTATTCAACGCTTCCAAAAAAATGCCATTCCCGATGATATGCCTGAAGTAACAATCGCCCTTGGTGAAGGCTTAGGCATTGCCAATGTATTAAAAGAAGCTGGCCTAGTGGCTTCTACTTCAGATGCGATGCGCATGATCAAGCAAGGTGCAGTCAAAGTTGATGGTGAAAAAGTCGAAGATGCTAAGTTGCGTCTAGAAACAGCCGGGCAAGCAGTGTATCAGGTTGGCAAGCGTAAATTTGCGCGTATTACGCTGGCCTAACGCGTCGTATAGCCTATCAGTAAACGTTGAGATTGCATTCATCCTCTTTCACGGTGAATGCTTTTGACTTCAGAGCAATAAGTGTTATAAGTTGTTGTGCTAAATATTGCAGTATATTTAAATAAGAACAACAAGGAACACTTTATGAAACTCACCCCGATCGCCCTAGTGCTCGCTACGGTGTTAACGACAACCGCTTGTACTAAACAACCTGATACCGACACTGCAGCTGCTTCTACTCAGGCTGACGTCACAATACAGTCAGATGCACTTATGACAAGCAATCCATTTATGCAAGCATCAACGCTTCCGTTACAGTATCCAGCGTTTGACACATATCAAAATGAACATTATGGTCCTGCGCTTGGAGCAGGTATGGCTGAGCAACTGTCAGAAGTTGAGGCCATTGCCAACAATCCAGAGGCGCCCACTTTTGAAAACACCATTGTTGCAATGGAAAAAACGGGTGCGACGCTCAGTCGTGTAGCACGTGTTTTTTACGCCTTGATTTCGGCGAATACGAACGAAACGTTAGAAGCAGTACGCTCTGAAATGGCACCTAAATTATCTGCTCACGGTGATGCGATTTATCTCAATAATAAATTATTTCAGCGTGTCAAAGCCGTTTATGAGCAACGCACAGAGCTGGGTTTAGACCCAGAATCACTGCGTTTGGTTGATATTACCTATCGCGATTTTGTGCGTGCAGGGGCCGCATTAGATACCACACAAAAAGCGCGCCTGATGGAGATCAACGGTGAACTCGCAAAATTAACGACGCAGTTCAGTCAAAATGTCAAAAATGAAGTCAATGACCTAGCTGTGGTCGTGGATACCGTAGCAGAATTAGATGGTTTGTCACCTGGTGCGATTACAGCAGCAGCAGAAGCGGCAAAAGCTCGTGGTTTGGAAGGCAAATATGTCATTGCGCTAATGAATTATACTTTACAGCCATCTCTGGCATCACTCACTAACCGTGATTTGCGTCGCCGTATTCATGAGGCGTCAGTATCACGTGGCACGCGTGGTAATGAATACGATAACACTGCGATTTTTTCTAACGTGATTGCATTACGTGCCGAGCGGGCCAAGTTATTGGGCTATGACACACATGCTCATTTTAGTCTTGAGACACAAACAGCCAAAACACCTGAAGCTGTGAATGCTCGCTTGGCAGGCTTAGCACCGGCCGCAGTGCGCAATGCGCGCAAAGAACAAGCTGATTTGCAAAAAATGGTAGAGGCCGATGGCGGTGATTTTGCACTGCAAAATTACGACTGGTCGTTCTACACCGAAAAAGTCCGTGCAGAGCGTTTTAACTTCGATGCCAATCAATTAAAACCGTATCTTGAACTCAATCGTGTGTTAGAAGACGGTGTATTTTTTGCAGCAGAAAAATTATTCGGTATCACCTTCAAAAAACGTGATGATTTACCTGTCTACCACCCTGACGTGGATGTGTGGGAGGTATTTGAAGCAGATGGTTCAACTTTGGGCTTCTTTATTGGCGATTTTTACGCGCGCTCTTCCAAGCGCGGTGGGGCATGGATGAATGCCTATGTGCCACAGTCGAAGTTATTAGGTACCCAACCGGTAGTGGCTAACCACTTGAACATTCCCAAGCCAGCCGACGGTGAGCCCACATTAATGACGTGGGACGAAACGACTACGTTGTTCCATGAGTTTGGCCATGCAATTCATGGGTTGTTCTCAGATGTGACGTATCCATCTTTTTCAGGTACATCCGTACCGCGTGACTTTGTTGAATTTCCGTCACAAGTATATGAGATGTGGGCTGATTGGCCAGAGGTGATAGCGAACTACGCAAAGCATTACGAAACAGGTGCAGCCATGCCGACTGAGATGTTAGACAAAGTATTAGCGTCTAGTACCTTTAATGAAGGCTACCGCACCACAGAATACTTGGCAGCGGCGATACTGGACCAAGCATGGCATCAATTGCAACCTGAAGAGGTACCTGAAGCGAAGGATGTGATGGCATTCGAAGCCAAGGCACTCAGTGATGCTGGCATACTGCTCGACACTGTGACTACGCGCTATCGCACGCCGTACTTCTCTCATGTAATGGGCGGTTACTCAGCAGGATATTATGCCTATATTTGGAGTGAAGTGCTCGATGCCGATACGGTGGAATGGTTCAAGGAAAACGGTGGCATGACAGCCAAAAACGGAGAGCATTTCCGTCGTAAATTATTGGCGCGTGGTGGCAGTGCCGATGCGATGGAGGTGTTTAAAGAATTTCGAGGCGCAGATCCCAAACTCGAGTACTTATTGAAGCGCCGTGGTTTGAATTAAGCGTATTAAGTCGCTGAAATTGAAAAAGGTAGCCGCGCGCTACCTTTTTTGTTTGGCGTCTTTGAGTACTTGTTCCAAGTGCACATCAAGCGCCTGCATTGAGATGTGAATTTCTTTTATCGAAAGTATTAGCGAGTACATCAAAAGTACCAAACTAATACCAAACACCCATGAGCCCCATTGTTGTAATTTAAAGTAAATCAGCAGCATACTGAGTACGCAAAAAAAGAAACTCAATACGCCTGCTTGTTGCATCGAGCGAATTAAGGCAATGCGTTTACGGAAGTTTTGAATTTGCAGCAGCACATTTTCTTTTTCATAGTCATTTGCAAACGACCGAGTTAGGGTCGCTAGTGTTAAAAACCGTTGGGTAAATGCCAGAAGTAGTAAACTGATTGCTGGGAATAACATAGCCGGTGTGGCAATAGAGATCTCCATAGTGTGGTATGCCTTTAGAATTTTAGTCCGTTAAATTTTAACACACTTATTGGCAACGAGAACTATCGAGACCCATTACTGTAAACATTCGTCATTGATCAGGCGCATGCGCATCTTGACACAGGTTACGTAATGCCCCAATGACCCGTGGCGTGAAGCGGTGCATTTGGTCTGGGTCTACTTGGATCAAATGGGGGCGTAACACACTTTCATGCTTGCGCCAGTATGTGGCAAAGGAAAAAAAAGATGCTTTTTGACTGCTGATCACAATCTCAGGTTGTTGGGCTAATACATACGATATGTTTGCTTCTGGGTAAGCAATAGCACTGTGGGCATATATAGACTCGAGTTGACATTCTGAGAGTAGCTTAGTGACCCATGCGTCTTTGCCAATAGTGAACATGGGGCGTTGACCACTGTAGTAAAACACCCGTTTTGACTTGAACGTGGTAAATTCCTTGCGCAACAGTGCGAGGTCGTTGTTAAATGCAGCAATATGTGTTCGTGCAATGTCAGAGTGTGCTAAAAACGCTCCAACTGTGGATATTTGTGTGGCAATGTCTTCTAAACTATCAATTTTGACAGCGTGGATTGATAATCCCAACTCTTTGAGCTTTTGGATATCTCGGGTTTGATTACCCCCTATCCATGCAATGACATGTGTGGGTTTGAGTGCCAATATTTTACTGAAGTTGACCCCCCGATGGTTGGCAATAGTGGGTAGGTTTGACATGGAATGCGGATAATTAGTTGCTTCACTGACGCCTACTATGCTTGATTCTAGGCCCAGCAACGCAACTATTTCAGCTAAGTGTGGCGCGAGTGTAATGATCCGCAGAGATGTTTCATCTGTTGTGTTTTTTATGGCATGGAGCTGTGATTGTGCACAAGAATAAGCTGAAGCAGTCAATAAGCTACAGAGTAAGCAGAACGAAAAGAGTAGGGAGGAGAGGGTTTTCATAATAGAGAGACGAGACCTATTCAGTATGTATGTACAGCGTCACCACGATACGCAATATAACCAATACTAATGCATATTACACAATCTCATCTACACGATACAGAGATGACTATTGCAAGTCTGTGTGTTGAATGACATTAAACCGCACACTACGCGCTGAACAGATGGCAATAGCATTAAATCAGCGCGTAGTGTCGTCTTGCTTTATGCTTTTTGTAAAATGTTTAAAACAAGATTAGCAGAATTTTTGGCTGCAACCGGTAGGTATTGTTCAAACGTCATAGATGATGCTTTGTTTGCATGGTCTGAAATGGATCGGATCACCAAACACGGCACGTTAAGGAGGTAACATACTTGCGCAATCGCAGCGCCTTCCATTTCTACTGCGGCAAATTGTGGAAATTGTGAGCGAATTGCAAGCGCTTGTTCATCAGTACCTATAAAAGCATCTCCAGAACCAATAATGCCGCTAATACCATGCAAGCCAGGTATTTCCTCGATGCGAGCAAGTGCTTGTTCAACCCATTTGGCATCAGCTGAAAAAACCTCAGGCATGCCAGCGGGCTGGCCAAGCGCATAACCAAAATGCGTTAAGTTTACATCGTGTTGAATTAAGTCGGTCGCAACAACAATATCACCGACCTCAACACGTGGGTCGAAACCACCAGCAGATCCAGTATTTATGACTAAATCAGGGATGAAAGACTGTACTAAAATACCCGTGGCTAAGGCGGCAGCCACTTTACCAATACCACATTTCGCGACAATAATATCGTGTCCACTATATTGGCCGATATGGCAGGTAAGATGTCCAACCGTTTGGTTGTGCATCTGTTCGAGGCTACTGGTCAATAGCGCAATTTCTTCATCCATCGCACCTAGAATAAGGATTTTCATAAAGTGATTTCTCCGTTGATAAAAAAACCTGCCGAAGCAGGTTTTGTAAGAGTTTGCTTAAACGAGAGCAGGATTGTCGGTAACCGTCTTTAGACGCCCATGTAATCCATGATCCCTTCTGCCGCTTTACGACCTTCTGCAATCGCAGTCACCACTAAGTCAGAACCACGTACCATATCGCCACCAGAGAAGATCTTCGGGTTGGAAGTCTGGAAGGCGAACTGACCATGTTCTGGTGCACGCACGCGACCTTTCTCATCTAAGATAATACCAAAATCACCAAACCAGCTCGCGGGTGAAGGCGAGAAACCAAACGCAATGATGACTGCGTCCGCTTCCATCACAAACTCAGAACCTGGAATTTCAACCGGGCGGCGACGACCTGCACTATCAGGTTCGCCCATTTCTGTCCGCACAAAGCGAACCCCAATTGCGTTACCATCAGCATCGACTTCAATATCAAGTGGCATCACATTGAATTCGAAATTGATGCCTTCTTCTTTGGCATTGATGACTTCCTTGCGCGAGCCCGGCATGCTTTCTTCGTCACGACGATATGCACATGTAACATTATCAGCGCCTTGGCGAATAGACGTGCGGACACAGTCCATTGTCGTATCACCACCACCTAGCACAACGACTTTTTTGCCTTTCATATCGATGAAATCAGCAGGGTCTTTTTCAAGGCCCATCGTACGGTTGGTATTCGCAATCAAGAACGGTAATGCCTCGTACACACCTGGAGCAGATTCGTGCTCGAATCCACCTTTCATTGAAGTATACGTACCCATGCCTAGGAATACCGCATCGTACTCTTCAAGGAGTTCTCCAAAGGGAATGTCTTTACCGATTTCGGTGTTCAAACGGAACTCGATGCCCATCTCTGTAAAAATTTCACGGCGCAATTTCACCACGTCTTTTTCTAATTTGAATGATGGGATCCCAAAGGTTAACAACCCCCCGATTTCTTCGTATTTGTCGAAGACCACTGGACGCACACCGTTGCGGATCAAAATATCTGCACAAGCAAGCCCTGCAGGGCCTGCTCCGACGATCGCAACGCGTTTGTCGGTCCATGTCACACCTGACATGTCAGGGCGCCAGCCCATTTTAAATGCCGTATCCGTGATGTATTTTTCGATACTGCCAATGGTGACCGCACCAAAATCGTCATTTAAGGTACACGCGCCTTCGCACAAACGATCCTGAGGACAAACACGCCCACACACTTCTGGTAAAGAGTTCGTTTGGTGAGATAACTCTGCCGCTTCTAAAATACGCCCTTCATTGGCTAGTGATAACCACTGTGGGATATAGTTGTGAACCGGACATTTCCACTCACAGTACGGATTACCACAATCTAAACAACGGTCCGCTTGACCTTCTGTTTGGGATTGCGATAAAGGTTGATAGATTTCGCCAAATTCTTCTTTACGCACTTTGATCGGCTTTTTCGGCGGATCAATACGGGCAACATCAACAAATTGGTATACATTTTTAGCCATTCACTTACCCTCAAATTACTGTGCTTGAACACGAAGTTCAGCACTGGAGCGGCTAATGTGCCCCAATAAATTCTTCACGTCGCTGGTTTTTGGTTTGATCAAACGGAATTGTGACAAGACTTCAGCGAAGTTTGTCAGCAGGCCGAGTGAATGCTCAGAACCAGTTTTCTCGTAATGCTCGTTAATCAAGCCACGTAGATGTTCAGATAATATCCCTTTGTCTTCAATTTCCATAACATCAACTAATTCGCGGTTGATACGACTATCTAAATCGTTATGCTCATCCAAGATATACGCAAAACCACCTGTCATACCCGCACCGAAATTGACACCGACACTGCCAAGAATAGCCACAATACCACCAGTCATGTATTCGCAACCGTTGTCACCACAACCTTCGACGACAGCAATGGCGCCAGAGTTACGCACTGCAAAGCGCTCGCCTGCGCGACCCGCAGCAAATAATTTACCGCCTGTTGCACCGTACAAACAGGTATTACCCATGATTGATGCCGCATGCGTGTCAAATGTCGCAGCACTAGACGGATAAATGACTAATTCACCCCCTGTCATGCCTTTACCCACGTAATCGTTGGCATCACCTTCAAGCGTCATATACAGACCACCTGCGTTCCATACTCCGAAACTTTGACCAACTGTGCCTTTGAGAGACACTTTGATTGGATAATCTTCACCGTCTTGATTGCCGTGAATAGCAGCAATCGCACCGGACAACGTCGCACCGACAGAACGATCTGTGTTACGAACCGGATAGCTCAATGATACAGAGCGTTTATTCTGTAATGCGTCATTAGCATCAGCGACCATACGTTGGTTTAGCTCACCTTTATCCAAAGGTGCGTTGGTCACCTCTGAACAGAATAGCTTGGTATGTTCAGCTGCTTCTGGCTTGTGTAATAACGGCGACAAATCAAGACGGGCTTGTTTGGCTGTTTGACCGTTGATCAGTTCTAACAACTCCGTACGACCAATCAGATCTTCAAACTTACGCACACCCATTAAGGCCATGATTTCACGGATTTCTTCGGCCATGAACTTGAAGTAGTTCATCACCATTTCAGGTAGACCGATGAAGTAGTTATCACGTAGTTTTTGATCTTGCGTTGCCACACCTGTCGCACAGTTGTTGAGGTGACAAATTCTCAGATATTTACAACCTAGCGCAACCATCGGACCCGTACCAAAACCGAAGCTTTCCGCACCGAGTAATGCACCTTTGACTACGTCAAGACCTGTTTTAAGACCACCATCCGTCTGGACACGCACTTTGTGACGCAAGCCGTTTTCAAGCAAGGCTTGTTGTGTTTCAGCAAGACCAAGTTCGAACGGACTACCGGCGTATTTAACCGATGTCAATGGACTTGCACCCGTTCCGCCATCGTAGCCTGAGATGGTAATTAAATCGGCGTAGGCTTTTGCCACACCGGTTGCAATTGTCCCTACACCTGGTTCAGACACCAATTTCACTGAAATTAGGGCCTTTGGATTGACTTGTTTTAAGTCAAAAATCAACTGTGCCAAATCTTCGATCGAATAGATATCATGGTGCGGTGGCGGCGAAATAAGGGTTACACCAGGAACTGAGAAACGCAGTTCGGCGATGTACTTATTCACTTTATCACCTGGTAACTGGCCACCTTCACCTGGTTTGGCACCCTGTGCAACTTTGATTTGAATCACAGTCGCATTCATTAAGTAATGCGGGGTCACACCAAAGCGACCTGAGGCAACCTGTTTAATTTTGGAGTTTTTCTCAGTATTGAAACGCGCTGGATCTTCACCACCCTCACCAGAGTTGGATTGACCACCTAAACGGTTCATTGCAATCGCCAAAGCTTCGTGAGCTTCTGGAGATAATGCACCGATAGACATAGCGGCGGTATCAAAACGTGGATAGAGGTTTTCCGCTGGCTCTACTTCACTGATATCAATCGCTTTGTCTGCGAATTTCAAGCCTAATAGATCGCGCAAATTTGACGGTGAGCGATCGTTAACCAGTGTCGCAAAGGCTTTGTAGTCCTCATAGTTACCACTCATGACCGCTTTTTGTAAATTGCGAACTACATCAGGGTTGTAGGCGTGATACTCACCATCGTGGACATATTTTAATAGACCACCATGGCTAAGCGGTTTGCGTTTAATCCAAGCGATACGTTGGTTGTTGATGATATCTTGTTGGAATTCTTCAAACCCTGCACCTTGCAAACGACTAGGCACACCTGGGAAGCACAGGTCAATGACTTCATCATTGATACCAATGGCTTCGTACAGTTTGGCAGAGCGATAACTGGCAATGGTACTGATGCCCATTTTGGACATGATCTTGAATAAACCTTTATTGATACCTTTGCGATAATTCACCATGGCTTGCATCGGTGTGATATCCAGCTCGTTGTTTTCAACGAGTTGCTCAATGGTTTCATAAGCCAAGAAAGGATAAATCGCAGTTGCGCCTAAGCCAATCAATACCGCAAAGTGGTGTGGGTCACGCGCTGAAGCCGTTTCAACCACAATGTTCGCGTCACAACGCAGTTGTTGTTCAACTAAACGTTTTTGCACAGCACCTACCGCCATCGCTGCTGGAATAGGTAATGCTGCTGGTGAAATATTGCGATCGGATAAAATCACAAACGTTGCATTTTTCTCGCGAACAGCTGTTTCGACCTCGTCGCAAACTCTGATGACTGCAGCTTCTAGGCCTTCTTCAGGTAAATAGTTCAACTCTACCTTTTCATGGTGATAGTGCTTGTCTTCGAGTTCACGTAACTGTTTGAGATCGGTATACATCAAGACCGGAGAATCAAACACAACGCGATCGGCATAGCCACTGGTCTCACTGAACACGTTTTGCTCACGACCAATACAGGTTGCCAATGACATGACGTGGTTTTCACGCAAGGGGTCAATGGGTGGGTTGGTAACTTGCGCAAACTGTTGACGGAAATAATCATACAGTGTGCGTACTCGCGATGACATGACAGCCATCGGCGTATCATCGCCCATGGACCCAACCGCTTCTTGACCGTCTTTAGCCAAGACTTTTATGACTTGTTGAATTTCTTCATACGAGTAATTGAAGAGTTTCTGATACACCGCCATCTGATCATTATCAAAGGCACGCGTACCAATGAGTTCAGCGTTGCACTCTTCAATAGGGGTGAGATGACGAATGTGTTCATCTAACCATGCTTTATATGGGTGTTGTGCTTTGAGCACTTCATCAATTTCATTAGAACGCCAAATCTTACCTTCTTTGGTATCCACGGCTAACATTTCGCCAGGACCAACACGTCCTTTTTCAAGGACGTCTTCTTCAGCGTAATCCCAGATACCAATTTCTGACGCTAACGTGATCAAACCGTCTTTGGTCATCACATAACGCGCCGGACGTAAACCGTTGCGGTCAAGGTTACACGCAACGTGGCGCCCATTGGTCAACACGATACCCGCAGGGCCATCCCATGGTTCCATATGCATCGAGTTAAACTCATAAAAGGCACGTAAGTCATCATCCATGGTATCGTTATTTTGATACGCTGGTGGTACGAGTAAACGCATGGCTCGGAATAAATCCATCCCACCTGCAAGGAACAATTCAAGCATGTTATCTAACGATGATGAATCGGAACCGGTTGTATTAACAAACGGTGCTGCATCAGCTAAATCTGGAATGATAGGGGTGGCAAATTTTGACGTCCGTGCCATTGCCCAATCACGATTACCTTTAATTGTATTAATTTCGCCGTTGTGTGCTAAGAAACGGAAAGGTTGTGCAAGCGGCCAACGTGGCAAAGTATTGGTTGAGAAGCGTTGGTGGAAAACACAAATACTGGACTCTAAACGCTCATCCGCTAAATCTTTATAAAAAGCAGGCAGATCTTTAGGCATAACTAGGCCTTTGTAGATCGTGACCAAGCCGGATAGACAAGCAACATAAAAATCAGGATCAGCCTCTAGACGTTTTTCCGTGCGACGTCGTGCCATGTAAAGACGACGTTCAATATCGGTAGTTTTCCAGCCGTTAGGGGGATTGACAAACACTTGCTCGATCTGGGGCACCCCAGTCAATGCCAAATCACCTAACACGGATTTGTCGACGGGCACTTCGCGCCAACCTAATACGTTTAACGTCTCTTTCGCTAGTTCCTCATTCAACACAGAACGCGCTTGTTCAGCAAGAACCGGATCTTGACTCAGAAAAACCATACCTACAGCATAATTTTGTGCTAAACGCCAACCATTTTCAGCAGCGACCGCTTGGAAAAAGGTGTCAGGTTTGGCAATCAATAATCCACAACCATCGCCTGTTTTACCATCGGCAGCAATACCTCCTCGGTGTTGCATCCGGTCCAAACCTTCGATAGCGGTCGTGACTAGGCGATGACTAGCGGCTCCATGAGTATGGGCAATAAGACCGAAACCACAATTATCTTTGGAATCAGTTGGATGAAATAAACTCATTAATGCACTCTCCATCAAAATAGAAAAAGTGACCTAATAATACGGTTATTATCAAGTCTGTCTTACCGGTACTGTCTAGGGTACTTTTGCCACACGTCAACCAAAGCCAACAAGGAACCGCATCCAAGCGGAATAGGCTGTGTTAGTCATTAACACATTTTTAATTTT
>JBEVCF010000042.1:76778-96107 GCA_040514355.1 Glaciecola sp. | reverse complement strand
TATTTTGCTGCGTTTGCCTGCTTTATCTACAGTTTGTTCCAAGCTGAAGGAAACTATATATTTTTAGCGGCGACTATCGCAATGGTGGGTTTTGTGCGTGAAATCATCAATATATTTCATAAAATATGGGCAACGACGTTAGGTAAGAGTTTTATCTTAATCAGTTATGCATCAACAGCTAATTTAGCATTGGCTTTTGCTGCAATGAAAATCAATGTAATCACTACCATTGAACCCATGCCTTTTGTGTTTACCTTAGGGTTTACTACTTTGGTGCTGATGCCTATATGGATCACATTAATAAGCGTTGTGTTATTTCTCACTGCGTTGATCTTTGCAAATTTCTGGTTACTTATTCGCTTGCCATTATTGTGGTTAGGTTTTCATCTAGAATTACATTGGGAAGATAAGAAAAATGCTGTGTTAACCATGCTGATACGCATTATCATGATTCCGGTCGTGATTGGCAGTTTAATTACGATATCATTGCCATATTTTGCGGATTATCTTCCTAAATCAGGGGTCATCATTGAGCTGTCTTCAGATGATGAACTGTCTGTACAACCAGCATTAGAAGTGCAAGCACCAACCAACTCAGATGAGAGTATTGACGAAGATGAGCAGTTTTTACAAACGATGCAACAACGTGGCGAACTTGTCGATAGGCTTATTGCGCATTTCATTTGGTATTTTGAGGCCTACCCCTATAGTGCGTGCCAAAAACTACCTGAGCAACGGTCTGTCGTAATCGATGATTACAATGTGTTACTCATTTCCAAAACCTCAACAGCCGAATTAGGCTACCGCTATGATGTGCTACCTTGTCAAATTCGTCGGTCGTTACCATTAGATTAACGACGGGTGCAGACAGTGCTTTGGCTTCGGTTTACTCGAGCGAGCGGAGATTGTCATCACTGACATTGCGATGGGTGAGAAAAGTGGATTTGATTTAATTGAATACACCAAAAGCATTAATCGCTTGTGTAAATACATTATTGTGTCGATGTATGAAAATCGTTTGTATTTACAGCAAGCAAGCGCGCTACAAGTGGATGCTTTTATCCACAAACGAGAAGCTGCTCATACCTTACAAAAAATCTGAATTTATCAATACGTTCCAACTGTCCAAATTTGCTTTGCAAAACCGTATTATTAACCAAGATGATATGGAGTGAGCGAGAAGCGATCACTCCAATATTCAGTCAAGTTTATAATCAATGGTTTGACTAAATGGTCTCAGCTCGCTATTGTGATAACACAATAATAAGAAAAGACTGCGTATGTTACTGTCCCAACTCGACCTCTTTGTGGTCGCATTTTACGTCATTGTTCTCATTGGACTTGCTACTTGGATTTCACGAGAACGTCCCGATCATGAAAAAAACACCGAAGATTATTTTTTAGCTGGGAAAAACCTGCCTTGGTGGGCGATTGGCGCCTCACTGATCGCTGCCAATATATCCGCAGAACAGATCATCGGGATGTCAGGTTCGGGCTATGCGATTGGGTTAGCGATTGCCTCTTATGAATGGATGGCTGCGATTACCTTGGTTTTAGTGGGCAAATATCTGCTCCCGATCTTCCTAAAAAACAATATCATCACCATGCCGCAGTATCTTGAACAGCGCTTTAACACCTCGGTTAAAACGATCTTGGCTCTGTTTTGGTTGGGGGTGTACATCTTTGTCAATTTGACAGCCGTTTTGTGGCTTGGCGGGCTGGCGATCCAAACGGTCTCAGGTGTGGATTGGCTCTATGGCATGATCTTTCTCGCGCTGTTTTCGTTGGCTTACTCATTATATGGTGGGCTTAAAGCGGTGGCGCTCACTGACATTATCCAAGTGGTACTGTTGATCTTTGGTGGCTTATTCTTGTGTTATCTCGGTTTACAAGCTGTATCAAATGGAGAGGGTGTCATGGCTGGCTTGGGTGTTTTGTCGAGTGAGCTACCTGATAAATTTGATATGATTTTGAGTCAAGACAACCCGCATTACATGAGCTTGCCCGGCATTTCTGTCCTGATTGGTGGGATGTGGATCATGAATATTAGTTACTGGGGCTTTAACCAATATATTATCCAACGCGCACTGGCGGCCAAAGATCTTGCTGAAGCACAAAAAGGGATCGCCTTCGCGGCTTATCTCAAATTATTGATGCCCATTATTGTGGTCTTGCCCGGGATCACGGCGTTGATTTTATTCCCGAATCTCGATACACCCGACCAAGCCTACCCGTCTATGATGTCGCTCATGCCATCTGGAATCAAGGGGCTTGTCTTTGCTGCGTTAGTGGCAGCAATCGTGTCATCCTTAGCGTCAATGACCAATAGTATTTCGACCATTTTTACGATGGACCTGTACAAAAAAATGCGGCCACAGCACAGCCAAACACATTATGTGTGGGTCGGACGCTTAGCAACGTTGTCGGCATTGTGCATCGCGCTAATTGTCGCAGAGCCACTGTTGGGCAAATTCGACCAAGCGTTTCAGTATATCCAAGAGTTTACTGGGTTTTTCACCCCAGGGATCGTGGTGATTTTCCTGATGGGGATGTTCTGGCGTCAAGCTAGTTCTGCGGGGGCATTGGCTGCGGCCTTGGGCTCAGCGGTATTATCGCTATTGGCGAAGCTGTATTGGGTTGAACTACCCTTTATTGATCGCGTGGGCTTGGTGTTCTTGGCTTGCTTGGGTATTTGTTATGTCGTGTCCATACTCAAACCCGATGCCCGAGCAACGGACCAAAGTGTCGCGGTAGATCGCAGCGATTTTACGACAAATAGCGCATTTAACATGGCTGCGATTGGCGTTACGTTGATCCTTATCGCGCTTTATGCAACTTGGTGGTGATCCACAGCAATGAAACCCATACATTATATTTTACAGATTCAGCAAAATTACACCTTTGAGATTTTACGTCCTGTGCAACGTGCTATTCTTGAGCGGGGCGATAAAGTTCTCTGGTTAGTCATTGGCAAAGCCGTGGACGTGAGCAAGTTTGCGCCTGACGAACCCTATACCAATGATATTCAGCAGGTAAGGGCGTTTGCACCCGATGCCGTAATGGTAACAGGTAATGTTGTACCTGATTTTGTTCCAGGCTTAAAAGTGCAGGTGTTCCATGGCTTTGAGTGGAAGAAAAAAGGGCATTTTCGGATCCGCGGGTCATTTGACTTATACTGTACACAAGGTCCGCTGTTTACGCGCAAATTTAAAGCCTTAGCTGAGCAACACGGCAATTATTTTGATGTCGAACAAACCGGCTGGCCTAAAATGGATAATTTTTTCCCTTTGCAAGAAGACAGCACGTGCTCGACAGAACACGAACAGCCCCAGATCTTATACGCGCCCACCTTTTCACCAAGCTTTAGCTCTGCTAGTGATATCAAACAGACGATTTTTGCGCTCGCCGAGCAACACCCATGGCAGTGGCATATCAAATTTCACCCCAAGATGGATCCCGCTGTAGTGGCGGAATATGCTGAAGAGGTTGAGCAGTTCGATAATGTTACCTTACATGGTAACGTCGATTTGATTGGCCTCATTCGCCAAAGCGATGTCGTCTTATCCGACACATCATCCGCGATTGCCGAAACCATTTTATTGGGCAAACCCGTGGTGACGTATAAAAACTCCGTTCCTGATCAGTACATTTTTGATATTCGTAGCCCAGAGGCACTTGGGCCCACGCTAGAGCAAGTGTTACAAGGTTCGGCAGAGCAGGACGCGTTGCTCGAAGAGTTTGCGCGTGAATATCATCCATATAGAGATGGCAAGTCCTCAGAACGTTTACTAGACGTGATTGAGCACAAACTCAAACACGGCCTAGATGCGCCCGGTACCAAACCTAAGAACTGGATCAGAAATATTAAACTGCGCAAAGAAACGGGTTACTGGCGTTGGTAGAGATGGCCTCTATTCCATCGCCAGGGACATGGCCACCGCCTTATCGATTGGCCAATTTCGCTAGTGCTTCGGTATGCTTTTGGAAGTTCAAGATACAACCAGAAAAGAGTTGCGGGAGTTCCTTTTCATAGTACAGATCCCCTCGTCCTGGTTGGTTCTTCGCTAGGTTGGGAAAAGCCCCATAGCCAGCTAGCAAGCAATGCCAAGATGTCGAGCCAAAATGCGTAGCGAGTTGTTGACGGTGGATCTCTTGATTGATATCTCCTTTTCTAAACCACACGTCTAAGATCTGCAGTAACGATTCAGACAGATTGTTGTTATCGCGATTGGCCTTCCAATATTCACTGTCGTTACGTGTGTTAAGTTTGTAGTGCGCAACGATATAATCACGCACGCGTTCGAAGCGTTCTCTGATCATGTTATTGAACACATCTTGTTGTTGTGTCCCAAAGTTGCCCTTCTCGTATTCATCCATGAAGATTTCTACCGTAGTTTGGACCAAGTGCAACGCTGTCGCTTCTAAGGGTTCGATAAAGCCTGACGATAAACCTAAACCCAGGCAGTTCTTACGCCAGTGCTGTTTGACCTGACCAACTTTCATTTTTAAATGGCGTGCAGGTTGGTCATCACTAACACCTAAATACTGACGAAATTCGGTTTCTGCAGCATCGTCACTGATAAATTCTGACGAGTAAACATAACCATTGCCAGTGCGATGAGTCAGTGGGATACGCCATGCCCAACCACAGCTCAGCGCGTTGGCTTCGGTATAAACAGGGGGCTCGGCCAGTGCATCTGTCGGGAAAACGACGGCTGAGTCATTAAATAAATTGTTGTTAAACGACTCAAATTTAACATCGAGGGTTTGTTGTAGCAAGAGCGACTCAAATCCGGTGCAATCAACAAAGAAATCCGCGTGGATATCTTCATGATCGTGACACACAAGGTGTGAAATTTCTCCTTGGCTACCTAATAAGGCATGCGAGACATTTGCTTGCATATGCACAACGCCATTTTGCTTGGCGCGTTCACATAAAAACTGACCCAGTAGTCCCGAATCAAAATGATAACCGTATTCAATTTTAAACGGAAAATTCTCAGGTGTTTGTGGTGCGAGATTGTTGTTTGACAACCAGCCATTAAACAAAAAATTATCCGGTGACGTCTCAACATTCAAACCCAAGCGACGTGTCATACAGTTGGTATAAAAGGCACGCTCACTAAAAGCATCAAGCTGAGAAATAAACGGATGTGAATAGGCGTTGATACCTGATTCTGGACTCCAGCCACCGAATTTGATGTTCACTTTGTACGTGGCTTTACACTGTGGCATCCACTCGTGTTCAGCAATGCCTAAATCGTGAAAAAAACGTCGCAAGGTAGGCGTGGAACCTTCGCCAACTCCGATAATGCCAATATCCGGTGCTTCAACCAACACAATCTGCACATTGCGATCCTGCCAACGGTGTGCAAATAGATTCGCAGTCATCCAGCCGGCGGTACCACCACCGAGGATGACGATTTTGTGTGGGCTGTTAGCCATTGTATTACGCTCCTGTGTATCGACTCAAAAATTGGTCATGTGGCATTAATTTAGCCAGTGGTTGCTGCTTAGCCTCTTGGATTTTGGCAAGTGTCGCAACTAATTCATCATTTGGAGGGACGTTGGCTGCAGGATGATAGTCACGTGGCATGATCCCTTGGCCCATCATGACCTGAAGCCATGACGCATCTCTAAATATATCGTGTTGGTCGTCAAACAACCCACCTACGTCCTTAAATACATCGATTTTGTCTTGTAAACGCGACGGTATCGGCAGGTTGCGCATATCACACCAGAAATCAGAATCGGTGCGCTCATTGACATAGTAATGCAAGATAATGAAATCTCGAATGGTCTCATATTCTGTCTTACTTTCTGCATTATAAGTGTTAATGGCAGACTCTGTGATCCCATCATGCGGAAATATTTTCAACAAGCGGACAACGGCAGATTGGATCAGATGAATACTGGTCGACTCGAGCGGTTCTAAAAAGCCGCTAGCCAAGCCAACTGCAATGACATTCTTATGCCATTGCTTGGACGTTCTGCCGGTTTGGAATTTGATGTGTTTAGGGTCAGCTAGTGGCTTGGTATCGAGGTTGTGCATCAAGCGTTCAAGCGCTTCATCATCGCTCATGTATGAAGTTGAATATACAATGCCATTACCGTTGCGATGGGTAAGCGGGATCCGCCATTGCCAACCAATATCGTGTGCAATTGAGCGCGTATACGGTGCCGTCTCTGCATGGCGTTCTGTGGGTACGGCGATGGCTGAGTTTGCCGCAAGCCAATGTGACCAATCTTCGTATTCAACACCGAGTGTTTTGCCAATTAACAGCTTGCGGATACCGGTGCAGTCAATAAATAAGTCACCACGCACTTTGGTACCTGATTGTAGGGCGAGTTCGGTGATATAGCCTGTTTTGGCGTCAACCTGGATATCTTCAATGATCCCTTCAGTGCGCACCACGCCTGCAGCCTCGGAGAGCTTGCGCAGATATTTGCCATACAACGCCGAGTCGAAGTGATAGGCATAGGGCATTTCAAACATTGGGTTTTGGGTATTGATGATATTGAATTTGCCTGCTTTACAGCACAGATAATTCAGGTCGTAGTCCCATAAAGAGGTATCCAAACCCTCTTGTTTGGCGCGCAGCCAGTAATGCTGGAAGTTACAAAAACCCATGGATGTACCAGGAGCACCAAATGTGTGGAAGTAGCTCTCTCCCTTGACTCGCCAATTTTCAAACTGGATGGCAAGCTTGATCGTGCCATTGGTTTCACGCAGAAACTCTTTTTCGTCTAGTCCAATGAACTTATTAAAAATCTGTATAGGGGGAATCGTCGCTTCACCAACGCCAACAATACCGATGTCTTCGGATTCAACCAGTTCGACGTCTATCATTTGACCCAGTACTTTTTTGAGTAAGGTCGCAGCCATCCACCCTGCGGTTCCACCACCTGCAATGACTACTTTTTTAATCGACTGTTGCATTTGCGCTACCTTGTTCAACATTGATTTTTATGGATTACCACTGTGCATTTGACTGTAACGCATCGTCAATCAAATGCAAAGGAGTAAGCAAAAAAAGACCTCTAGTGCCAGTTGACAATAGAGGTCTAGCTTATTTACTGAGTGCTTAGTAGAACGAGTAGTTCACGTTTAGCATGTAAGTAGGACCGAATTCACGACGAGCTGTAACGATGCCGTTACCGTCACGTGATACTTGGTCTGCATCATCTAGGATGTTAGTACCCTGTAGTGATACGCGTAGGCCTTTAAGTTGCTCGTACTCAGACTCTGCGAAATCGTAAGAGATCTGGGCATCGACAACTTGTGTGCCGTCACGAGTCGCTTCTGCGATCTTGTTCGAACCACCACGCTCATAAGTCGTATAACCATCACGGTCAGTCATCGCGATACGGACTTCAAAACCTTGGTTTTCGTAGTATGCAATCACAGATTGGATACTGTCAGATTGACCAGGGATAGATGAACCATCCGCTAGTTTTGCATCAATCGTCGTGAATGAAGCAACGACACCGAAGCCTTCTAAGCTTTCATTAACCATGCTTAGAGGGATGTTAGCTGTTAATTCTGCACCGTCAACTGAACCGCGTAGGCCGTCTTCGAAGAACGAGAATGTACCGAAGCTAGGTGGCGTCACATAAGAACCTGCAGGGAAGAATTCACCTGTTGCAGAGTTCGTGAAGTCAACGTCTAGAGTACGGTCGTGGAAACCCGCTACGAAGTAATCTGCACCGTTGTTGAATGGGTCATTAGTAAAGTCAATTAACTCGTTCGCAGTACGCGTCCAGTTAACTAATTCTTTACGGAACAATGACAATGAGATGTAACCTTCGTCATCGAAATAACGCTCGAAAGATAGATCGTAGTTGTTCGCTTCCAGTGGGCTAAGTTTCGGGTTACCCGCAGACTTAGACCAAGGCGTACCAAATTGCTCAACCGCTTCAACAGTATCAGGTAGAGTGATGAACTGATCGTTGATATCAAATTTCACGAAACCAGATGCTTTCATTTGGTCCATACGTGCACGAGACAAGGTCTTAGATGCAGCGAAACGGACGAACGTGTTGTCAGCGACTTCTGCACTGATGTTCAATGAAGGCAATAAGTGGTTGTATTCTGCACCATCGTCGATCGCACAGTTTGAGTCGACCACAGAGTTAGAATCTGCATCACACACGCGGAAGTTAGAACCGATGACACCAAGCGTACCACTTGATACTTGGTCAGTAGATACATATTGAGCACCCACGTTACCAAATACCTCAAAACCACCTAATTCAGTTTCAAAATCAGCTTGGATATAGAATGTAGTGACTTCTTCTTCTACAACGTATGAATCACCAAAGCGGTCTGGCTCTAGGAAACCACCGTTGTTTTGTACGTAATAACCATTGTCATAAGGCGCGTTACCGTCATAAGCCACAACATAGCCTAAACCAGCCCAAGTTAGGTTAGTTAAACCGTATACCGGTACACCGGCTTCTGCAATTGATTCCGCTGCTGGGAATACATTAGCTGTTGCAAAGTAACCGTTGTTAACTTTGTCTTTGTAACGGTCAGAGTAGTGCATACCAAATGCGACTTTCTGGAATACTTCACCGTCAAGGTTGCCTTCAAACTCAAGTTTGAACTGAGTTAATTCTTCATCAATCGTGAAGAAGTTGTTGAAACCGTCCTGAGCATTTAGGAAGTTAAATGGCTGACCATTCGCTTTTAGGATGTCAGTTTCGAACTGAGATGCTAAGTTAGCAAGACCACCACCCCAAACTTGAGGGCCTGTTAATTGTAACTGAGTAGGATCAGCAAACGCGTCTAAACCAGATTGACCAGTGAAGAATACACCTTCAGAAGACATCTGGAAGGTACGCGTACCAAAGTCAGCATTGGTAAGTGAACCAGAACGACCTAAACCAGCATAGGATTCAGCACGCTGTTCGAATTTACTCGCTTCTGAGTGCGCGAAGTCAACTTCCACAGACCAATCATCATTTAACGCGTAATCAATGTTAACGCCAACTGCGTTTAGCTCACCGTCTTTGTTAAGCGGGTCAGTACGTAGTACAGGGTTAACTTCGATTTGTGAACCTGTTGCGTTTGCACCAGAGCCGGTTACGTTTGCTGTCGCGAACGGTTCGATGAAACCACGAAGTACACCTGAGTCTTGGAAATCAATGTTGAGGTAATCAACGACGATGTCTAAGTCGTCATTTGGACGGAATTGAAGCACTGCTGATACCGTGTCGCGCTCTAATTTCGTTGATTGAGCATTTAAATCTAAGCCAGAAGGCGTGATTTGACCATCGGCATTTTCTGAATAACCCCAAACGCCATATTTACGTTGGTTATTAGGAGATTCAGTCGAAGCAATCGCAACTGCAAGACCAATTGTGTCGTCAGCGAATTTTTCTACAAATGATAGAGAATAGCGGTGACCTGTATCTTCAAAATCTGGGTTATCCGCAGGTGCTTGGCTTGACTCGTAAATACCTGTAACCGTTAACGTGCGTTCTGCATTGAGTGGACGCACAGTTTGTAAGTCTACTGTACCACCGATACCTTGCGTCATTAATGTTGCGCTAGATGATTTGTGGATCGTCGCACCCGTCATGATTTCTGACGGATATAAGTCGTATTCGATACCACGGTTATCACCAATACCGATAACTTCACGACCATTTAATGACGTGCCAACGAAGTCTTCTTTAAAACCACGTACTGAGATACCAGAAGTACGACCGTTAACACGCTCACCCGCTAGGCCAGGAAGACGTGCAAGTGACTCAGCGATTGAAGAATCAGGTAATTTACCAATGTCTTCAGCAGAGATCGCATCAACAATTGATGTCGCGTCTTGCTTAACTGCTTGCGCACGAATAAGTGAACCACGGATACCCGTAACCGCAATGACTTCTACATCATCAGCTACTGCATCAGTGTTCGCATTTTGTTGTGCTAGGACTGAACCCGAGCACATGGCAGCCGCAACAGCTAGAGATAGCATTGCTGGCTTAAACGTTTTGTTAGTTTTCATATAAGTATGTCCCCATTGTTTTCACATATATGGTGTGAGCCAAAAATATCAGCAAATATAAAATACGTTAAAGGAATGTAAAAAGCAACCCGAAAATGGTTTTTTCTTAATCAATTAAGTTAACAGACTGCTTACCTGAGTGACAAAACTGTTTTACAAGAATATGTTCGCTAATTTGAGATAAGAAAAAAACATAAGAAATAAAGCGCTGAAAGGTTTATTTTTATTGAGTGTTGATGGAAGTGGCAGTGATTGTGGTACTAGTTACTAGTTTGTTTTGCACAAAGCAATAAGCGTTTTTTGTTTGTAACAAAACTGTACACACTTAATGCTTTTACTTATGCTGATCATTCAACTTTTGAATGTGTGGGTAGTGTAAATTTCAAGGGAATAGCTAAGCGCGTTTGCCATGCTTGTTCTGTGTGGTCATGACCGGGAAAAAATTTAACCCAAACATGCTCCGGGTCGGCATTGATTTGTGAAAAAAACATACGCAACTTGTTGTGATAAAGTGGATAGTATTGGTCAAGAGTTTGGTCTCCGTAATCGAAATACAAGCGATGGCTGCCATTCACAGGTAATGATTTAGCCATATATGCAGTGAATGCCTCAAAAATGGTGGTGTCGGTCACTTCTCCTCCACCAATAAAATGAGTCGACATACAGATACATCCGCCAAACACGTCGGGGTATTTTGCAACACCATACCATGAGATCAAGCCTCCCATACTTGCCCCGCCTAAGATGGTATTGTCTTTATCGGCCAAAGTGGCAAATTGTTTATCAATAAATGGTTTTAATTCTTGTACTAAAAAGGCTAAATAAGCATCAGACTGAATGGGATGAGTGAGGCTTAGTTGCTTGTGTAAGTTAGCTTTAAAATCGTCCTTCAAAGATTGATAAGGTTGTTGTGGCATATATTCAGGGTAGCGCAAATCGTCGCCACCATTGTGCACACCTACCACAATAAAGGGACGGGTTTGTTGGGTATCCATCAATTGCTGCGCGATTTCATCGATTCCCCACTCTTGTTGGTTCCATGTGATGTTGGCATCAAATAACATCTGCCCATCATGCATGTATAACACCGCAAATCGTTGACCTGTGGCGACTTGCTCAGCATAGTTATTCGGCAACCAGACGTGCACATCACGCGCAGCAACGTAATGGGATGGCATAGCGTGGTAGCTGATAATATTGCCCTGGCTTGGTACGGGTAGGGGATAATTGTCAGAAGATGTGACTAGCTTATTGGACTGGCAGGCAATCAATGTACACAGTAATAAGCACCCAAATCCTAAGCGTAAATATTGTTTCATCATTGTGGACCTCGGTTTGCTAGCACGTTATTAATGTAGGTCTTTAAATTAGCTTCTAATACCGAGATAGGAACCGAGCCATATTCTAAAATTGCTGCGTGAAAGGCACGTAAATCAAAGTCGGTCCCCAGCGTTGCTTCAGCTTCGGCGCGTAACTCACGAATACGAATTTCACCGAGTTTATACGCCAGTGCTTGCCCTGGCCAAGAAATATAACGGTCAATCTCAGTATTGACGTTGTGTTCACTCAATGCGGTATTTTCAAGCATGTATGCCACGGCTTGTTCGCGCGTCCAGCCAAACATATGCATGCCGGTATCGACAACCAAACGACACGCACGCCACATTTCATAGCTCAACGCACCAAACTCGTCATAAGGTGTCTGGTAAAACCCGATTTCTTTACCCAAAAACTCTGAATACAGGCCCCAGCCTTCACCAAACGCAGAGATGTAGGTGCGTTGTCGCACTTTAGGGAGGTCTTGCATTTCGCGCGCTAGGGAGATTTGTAAGTGATGCCCCGGCACCGCTTCATGTAAGGTCAACGCCGGTAGGGCGTATAAAGGACGTTTGTCCAAAGCATAGGTGTTGACCCAATAGTAGCCCGGTTCTTGGTCGTTGCGTGGGGAGATATATCGGCCGGTGGTGTACTTCGGAGCGATATCATCTGGCACCGGAGCTACACCATAAGGTGTGCGCGGGAGTTTGTTGAACAATTTGGGAAGTAGCGCATCTATGCGCTTGGATAGCACCATGGCATAGTCTACTAACTCTTGTGGTGTTGTGGCATAAAATTGCGGGTCAGTGCGCAAAAAGGCAATGAAGTCATTGATACTACCGGTGTAGTCTAACGTATCCAACACGCCTTGCATCTCAGCTCGAATCCGCGCCACTTCTTTTAGACCAATTTCATGGATGGCCTGAGCTGACAGCTCTAGCGTGGTGTAGTGTTTGATACGATTGTTATAAAATGCTTCACCATCAGGCCACGTTTTGGCGGCAATATCGGTCTTGGCGTTGGGAATGTATTCTGCCACTAAAAAATCATAGAATGTCTGATAGGCGGCATTAATGTGCTCTGTTATCGCACGGGCAACGGCGGTTTGATACTGTGTGATTTGTGCTGGAGATACGTCCGACAAGGTAGTGCTGAGAGTCAGTGCAGGCGAGTAGAAGCGGCTATCGCGGGGATCGTCTTTGATCACACTGGCCACCGAGGCCTCAAAGCCTTGCATTACGACTTGTGGTTGGACTTTACCCACGCGCATCCCCTCGCGCATATATGTGATTTGTTGCGCAAAATATGCCGGCACTTCAGCCAATGTAGCGATATAACGCTCTACCTCATCTGTTTTGGAAAAATCAAAGCGATAAGGCAGGTTGAGCAAACTGCTGTGAAAACCATATTCTGACGTGATCGGCATTAAATATTCTTGGTAGCGATATTGATCCACGTAATTTTGCAAGCGATACACTTGCATAGTGAGGCTGATTTGGTCTTGTTTGTTTAAACGAGTTGGGTCAAAACTCGCCAGTTGAGCAAGGTATGCGGAAAAACGGCGATGACGTTGGGCGAGATATTCTGGAGCAATATTAGGTAAGGCAGATTGTGTGGATGCCTCAGCACCCGTTTCGTAGTCCCAGATCTCGTCAAATAAGGCGTGCAACGTTTGATTTTGAGGGATCTGCGTTATCTCGGCTGTAGGTGCTGCAGAGGATGTTGATGTTGCACTACAGCCTAATAGCAATGTACTACAACAGATACCGATACTTAAAAAAAGCATACGAAATGGCATATTCATAATCTCTCTCTTGTTCTTTTTGTTGATTAAAACAATAAATGAGTAATTTGCATAGCAAGAACTCGTAACAATTTAATACTTGTTATTAGATCGTAATTTCGGTCCAATAAACTAAAACAATGAAGGAATACCAATGCGACGAATAGTCACAATATTCAGTGCACTGACGAGTCTTTGCTTGCTCAGCGCATGCCAAACGACAATCCAACCAAGCAATGACTTCAAGAAGCCCGAGGTCAACACAGCATTCATCAAAGCACACATGCATTTTTTGGCATCTGATGCGCTTGAGGGACGGGCTCCAGGCAAGCGAGGACATGAGGTCGCCTCGCAATATATAGCGGCCGAATTTAAAAAGTATGGGGTGCAGCCAGCGGGTGACAATGGCACATATGAGCAGCGTATTACCTTTCGTAAATCTTTGTTAGACCAAGCGTCACCGACGTTTGTGATCCATGGTGCAGGCGAGCCGGTGGCGTTAACCTATCCAAAAGATTTTGTGACGAGTCAAAGTTTGTTTGATACTGATGCATCTGTCACTGCCGAGCTCGTGTTTGTGGGGCACGGTATGGTAGCCCCGGAATATGGCATAGACGATTACGCCGGCTTGGATGTCGAGGGCAAAATTGTGGTGCGTGTACCAGGTCGACATAGTAACCTACCGAATGAAGTCGGCCAGCATTTGGGTTCAAGTAGTGAAATTAATAAAAATGCAGTTTCACGTGGTGCAGTAGGCATTATTGTGATCACCACACCTCAATACGAAGAGCGCCGGCCTTACGCGCGCGCACTGAATAGTTTACAACAAGAGCGCATGGATTGGATTGATGCCAATGGCGAGGCCTCTCGCTCCTTTGCTCAGCTAGTTGGGAGTGCCTACTTACCCCTTCACTCTGCACAGACCCTATTTGCTGATACCCCAGTCGCCTTGGATGATATTTATGCATTACTGGCGGAAGATAAAGCCCCTCAAGGTTTTGCGATGGGTAAATCGGTCACGTTAACAAAGCGTTCTAGCCATGAAGAGATGACCAGCCCTAATGTCGTTGGCGTCGTGAGAGGTTCTGATCCTGTGTTGCGCGATGAATATGTGGTCTTTTCGGCGCACCATGATCACCTCGGCGTGCGTAAATCAGTGGAAAAAGACCGGATCAATAATGGCGCTATGGATAATGCAACCGGCACGGCCACGTTGTTGGAAACGGCGCGTTTATTTGCGGCATTACCTGTCAAACCGAAACGCTCAGTACTGTTTGTCGCGGTGACGGCAGAAGAAAAAGGGCTGTTAGGTTCGGATTATTTTGCTCGCTATCCGACGGTGGATGCGGATAAGATTGTCGCCAATGTGAATTTAGATATGCCGCTATTGACCTTCGATTTTGCGGATGTGATTGCGTTTGGCTCGGAACATAGCACCATGCAACATTACGTCGAGGATGCAATCGCAGAACTGGGGATCACGTTGACGCCAGATCCTTGGCCACACATGAACCTCTTCACCCGTTCGGATCACTATAGTTTTGTCAAACAAGGTGTGCCGTCGGTCTTTTTGATGCCGGGGATCAAGACCCATGAACGCGGTGTGGATTCTGAGAATTTATTAATGAATTTCCTCAAAACGCATTACCATTCTCCGACCGATGATATGCAGCAACCTTTCAATTGGACGGCGGCATATAACTTCGCGAAGGTGAATTTCAATATCGGATTTGAAATTGCCAACGCCGACTCACGTCCAGTGTGGCATGCTGAGAGTTTCTTCGGCCAAACTTTCGGTAAGCCCTATAATACAGCCGCAAAACAATAAGCGGGTGATACAAAAAAGCCTGAACGGGTAGCGGACCGGTTCAGGCTTTTTTATTGACTGGAAACTAAGAGAAATAAACCTGCTTGATACTTGCCCACATTTCTGGAAGTAGCTCAGTAGGTTTGCGCTGGAACTCACTGCGAATATAGTTATTGATTCGTCCATCAGCATAGCTAACCAACATGTTAGCTAGTACGCTTTCATCGACAGAAAAAGTTTTCCCATCTCGCACTTTGCGCTCGCGTAGAATTTGTTTGAGCTGTGTTTCTAAACGCTCAAAAATCTTGGCTGTGCGCCCCCGTAAACGGTCCTGCTCACCCGTTAATGCGTCACCATGGATAATTCTCGCGATACCCGGATTTTTCTCAGCAAACCCGAGTACGAGATGCAAGATCATTTGCACGCGGGTGGCAGTGTCTTTTTCTTCATTGATGATTTTGTTGATCCGTGAGAATAAAGTCTCTTCAATAAAATCAATTAGCCCTTCAAACATCCTCGCTTTGCTTGGGAAGTGACGATAAAGCGCCGCTTCTGAAACACCCACTTGGGCGGCGAGTTTGGCGGTGGTGATACGTTGTCCGTTATTGGTTTCTAACATGCTGGCGAGTGCTTGCAAAATTTGCGCTCGACGATTCGGTTTTTTTGCCGCTGGCATCTTATTATATCCTTGAGTTAGTTGGTGCTTACACGCTGTGCAATTATTGTAAGTAGTTGTTCGGCTAATGCAAGTTTATCTTGTTTTGCCAAGTTGACACGGGTGCCGTCGCGATGAAAAACGGTGAGTGCATTATCGCTTTGGTTAAAACCAATATCTGTTTGAGAGACATCATTAGCCGCAATCATACACAGGTTTTTGCGTGCTAATTTGTCTTTGGCATAATGTTCTACATCTTGGGTTTCGGCGGCAAAACCAACGGTAAATGGCGCATCAGATAAAGCCGCTACGTCGGCCAAAATGTCAGGGTTTTTGACAAGTGTTAAGGTTAACTCATCCGAATTTTTCTTAATTTTCTGAGCCCTCACATTGGCCTGACGATAGTCAGCTACCGCGGCACAGGCTATAAATATATCGGCATCCGCAATGCGCTCAAATACCGCTGCATGCATATCCAACGCACTTTCTACCGAAATCGTTGTAATGCCATGCGGAGCAGGAATATTCACTGGTCCCGATACCAAAATAACGTTTGCGCCAAGTGCTTTTGCTTGGATAGCTAGGGCATAGCCCATTTTGCCCGATGAGTTGTTGGAAATATAACGTACAGGGTCTATCGCTTCACGCGTCGGTCCTGCGGTAATAACGATAGTTTGACCTGCTAAGGGACCGGTAGAGGTATATGTAGACGAGTGCTTGGTGACCGGGTGCCAACGCTCAGCTAGCATGTCTGCAATTTCATGAGTGTCGAGCATCCGTCCATAACCGATATCACCACAAGCTTGTTCACCTGCAGCTGGGCCTAGCATCTGCACACCGCGTTGCTGTAACACCACAAGGTTGGCTTGAGTGGCTTGGGCTGCCCACATCTGTTGATTCATCGCCGGGGCTAAAAATACGTCAGCGGTGCTAGCTAAAATTAAGGTAGAGAGCAAATCATCAGCCATACCATGGGCGAGTTTTGCCATACAGTGTGCAGTGGCGGGTGCGATCAGGATAAGGTCTGCCCATTTGGCCAGCTCAATATGTCCCATTCCCGCTTCCGCGGCAGGATCAAGTAAGTGTGTGCTAACGGGATTGCCACTGACAGCTTGAAGCGAAAGCTCTGAGACGAATTCAGCTGCACTGGCTGATAACACGACGCGCACATTGGCACCATGGGCGACGAGTTTGCGCACAAGGTCGGGTGTTTTGTAGGCGGCAATGCCACCGGTCACACCTAGTAACACATTCTGGTTTTGTAAACTCATGAAGGTTTGCTTCACTTACCTGTGAGCGAAGCACAATGCTCCGCAGACAAAAATTAAACGTTATTATCAGATCAAAAGTTAGCGTTTGCCAACACTTTATTACAGGAAAAATCTTATGCAACCACAACCATCAGTGACTGAGTTGTCCGATCGACAACTGCTTGCACACGTGATCCGTCATCGCCTTTCACCAGCATTAGCAGAAGATTTAGCTGCGCGTTTACTCGAGCGTTTTGGCTCATTGTATGCCGTCGTGAATGCGCCAGAAGCCTCATTTTGTGAAATCCATGGGTTGGGACCGAGTCGATATTTTTTGTTGCAGTCGATGTTGGAATTGCACAAGCGCACCTTGCAACAAGCTGTGCGCAATGGGCAGACACTCCGCTCAGTTGAACAGACAGCATCTTTTTTGGCCACCCATTTGCAGCACTATCGCAGTGAGTGTTTTGCGGTGATTTTACTGAATTCTCAGCACCAGTTTTTGGCGTTTAAAGAATTATTTAAGGGCACGATTAACTCAGCCCCCGTGTTTCCCAGAGAAATTGTATATCACGCCATGCAACACAACGCGGCAAATGTGATCTTGGCGCATAATCACCCTTCGGGCAACCCCGAACCTAGTGAGGCAGATAAGTTGATCACCAAGCGGATCCAAGAGGCGCTGGCACTCATCGATGTAAAAGTGTTGGATCATTTCGTGGTGGGGGCAGGCGCGACGTTTTCTTTTGCCCAACGCGGTTGGATCTAGTGCATATTCGACGTTTTGCTTAAGTTTTGCGATGCAAAACAATGAGATAATTGCTGTGAGTGTGTTAAAATGCACATACAAAGCTGTGTTGAAACAAATTTTATTTACCGGTTATTGCAGAAATAATTTGCTTTAAAGGTTTAAATGCTGTATAAAATGCGCCCTCTTATCCGTAAGTATGTCGATGTTTCATCCATGCTTATAGAAGTATTTAAAGTTGTTTTGGAGACAAATACTATGGCTAAAGTATGTCAAGTAACAGGCAAGCGTCCAGCAGTTGGTAACAACCGTTCTCACGCTCGCAACGCGACTCGTCGTCGTTTTTTACCAAATTTACAAACTCACCGTTTTTGGGTTGAGTCTGAAAACCGTTTCGTTAAATTACGCCTTACTCCAAAAGGTATGCGTATTATCGATAAGAAAGGCATTGATACAGTACTAGCTGATATCCGTGCTCGTGGCGAAAAAATCTAAGGAACCCCATCATGCGCGATAAAATTAAATTAGTATCTACAGCTGGCACTGGTTTCTACTATACCACTGATAAGAACAAGCGTAACATGCCTGGCAAAATGGAAATCAAAAAGTTTGATCCAAAGATCCGCAAGCACGTTATGTTCAAGGAAGCAAAAATCAAATAAGACCTTTTGGTTTTGTCTCCACCAAAAGCCCGGTTTAATGCCGGGTTTTTTGTGTGCGTAGCAGGCACAAATCCGTTATTCTAGTGAATATAAAGCATAACCATAACTACTTATCATGCCTGAATTACCTGAAGTTGAAGTCTCGCGTTTAGGGATTGAGCCTAAAATCACTGGCGCAACTATCGCAAAAATCATTTTACGTACCCCCAAGTTGCGTTGGGATATTCCCGCAGATGTTGTTCTAGCCGAAGGACAAGTTATCCGCTCGGTCACCCGCCGAGCGAAATATATATTCATCAATACTGATGTCGGTAGCCTCATTCTGCACTTAGGTATGACCGGTTATCTGCGAGTATTTGACCAACACACTCCCGTCGTCAAGCACGATCATGTGGATATCGTGTTAACTAACGGTGAGTGTTTGCGCTTTAACGATGCGCGTAAATTTGGTGCGTTGCTGTGGCAAGGCAAAGATGAAGCTCAGCATGCCTTACTCAACAAGTTAGGGCCAGAGCCCTTGACTGATGATTTTCACGATAAGGTGTTATTTGAGCGCTCTCGTGGACGCAGTGCGACGGTCAAACAATTTATCATGGACAATCATATAGTAGTGGGAGTGGGTAATATCTACGCCAATGAGGCCTTATTTATGTCAGGGATCCACCCTAAGCGTTCCGCTGGCAAAATCAGTTTAAAACGCTATCAGGCCTTGACTCGGAATATCAAAATTGTACTTGCTGCCGCAATTGAGCAAGGTGGCACGACCTTACAGGATTTCTCTAATGTCGATGGTAGCCCAGGTTATTTTCGCATTCATTTGAATGTGTACGGTCGAACTGGTAAGCCATGTCGAGTGTGCAAAAGCCCCATCAAATCTGTCATGTTGGGTCAGCGCAATACGTTTTATTGTGCTAGCTGTCAGCGCTAGTTGCTCGGATGTAAGCGGGTTGCTAATGCCGCTTTAACCACAGGGTGGACGAATTCATCGACATTACCGTGATGCAAAGCAACTTCTTTTACTAGAGTCGATGAGATGAAAGAGTTTTCCTCTGCTGGCGTTAAAAACACACTTTCTAAAAGCGGGTTTAACCGTCGATTCA
>JBEVCF010000042.1:69483-76768 GCA_040514355.1 Glaciecola sp. | reverse complement strand
TCGATTCATGTTAGCTAATTGAAATTCATATTCAAAATCCGACACTGCACGTAAGCCACGGATAAGCACGGTTGCATTTTTTTTCTTGGCAAAATCTGCTAATAGACCAGTAAATCCCATTACTTGTACATTGGGAAGATGTTGGGTGATCTCGGTGATCATGGCTACCCGCTCGGCTAAGGTGAACAAGGGTTTTTTGGATGGGTTAGCGGCAATGCCAACAATAACTTGTTCAAACATGTCTGCCCCGCGTTCGATTAAATCTGCATGCCCATTGGTAATGGGATCAAATGTACCCGGGTAAATTGCGCGAGTTTTCATGCCTTGTTCAACCTGTCATTGTATCGAGGTGAAAACTCTAGCTAACATCGCTTGAACTTGCAAGTCTTAGTCATTAGTCGGCGTGCTCATATGCGACTAAAAGCGCTTCCCAATGTGATGCAGGGAAAAAATAATGTGGGTGTAGGCGTTTTTGTTTTTCAATAGACCGCTGTAATCGTTTCAGATTGGCATGTTTTTGTGACGTCGTCAATGTATTGCTGGCGTGGCATTTATCAAAGTCAATCAGCCATACGACAGCATCTGCATCGAGTAAGATATTTTGGATATTGAGATCGTGGTGATACACACCAGCATGATGCATCTTGGCAATCATCTCCCCGATAGTTTGGCAATGTGCTTTGGTCAGGGTGCCATTTTGACACAGGGCGTGAATTTCACGAGCATGTGGGATAGCTTCGAGTAAAAGTTTACATTCGTATGACGTGTTGGACCGATGGATATACCCTGCGATAGCACGGGGCACGTTCACTCCTGCTTGATGCAAGTGTTCAAGTAGCGCTAATTCTCGATAAACCCGCGTACGTGTGATACCGGTATACACAAAGCGTCGCTTAATGAAGCGACCTACAAGGCCACCGCGTAGGTAGCTTCGCAGTACCCATACCTCGTCATTATGTTTAACAAAGTAGGTCGTGCCCCGCCCGTGTGCTGTATTAATAACTGCGTCTTGTGCCAGCCAAAATTGTGGGTCAAAAAAATCGATACAATGTTTATCTGGTGAAGGTGTTATTAAATATTCAGCGCCTTGATGGATTATTTGCCAGTCAGCTGATAAAGAAAAAGACATACTTCATTACCAAATGTAAAAAAGTTACGATATGATAATGGATATTGTGTTCTATTCCGTGCTGAAAAGCCACCTTTGAATGTCTGTGTTATCGCGTCCTTATCAAAAAATTTGTATCTTGCGACTTTCTGCTATTGGTGATGTCTGCCATGCGGTTGCTATGGTTACACGTATTCGTGAAGCCTGGCCAGAAACGCAGATCACGTGGGTCATTGGTAAAATTGAACACGAACTCGTCAAAGGTATGGACGGAGTACGGTTTATCGTTGTAGACAAAGAGGCGAAGCAAGCCCGAGCTCGGCTTAAACAGGCACTGGCAAACGAAGTATTTGATGTATTGTTAGTCATGCAAGTGGCATTGCGAGCGAATTGGTTATCCAGTGCAATTAAAGCAAACAAACGCTTAGGTTTTGATTGGCAACGCAGCAAAGAAGGTCATTGGTTATTTACTAATGAACACATACAGCATCATGAGCAGTCGCATGTGTTGGAAGGCTTTATGCAATTTGCCGATGCACTAGGTGTACCGCCCACCAATCTTCGCTGGGATATACCCATAGCGCAAACAGATGAACAATGGGTACAAGAAAAGACTGCGCATTTGCATCGTTATGTCGTGCTTGCCCCAACCGCCTCAAAAACGATGCGTAATTGGACGGTAGAGGGCTACTGCGATGCCTTGCATTATTTGCAAGAGCAAGGGTTTGCCACTGTGTTATGCGGTGGACCTGGCAGGCTTGATCGCGACATGCAAAGTGCCTTACACGAAGCTGGTGCGGCGATTACGTTAGATCTCGTCGGACAAACTACGCTCAAACAAATGCTAGTAGTACTGCGCCAAGCAACGTTCGTTATTGCACCTGATACTGGTCCGGCGCACATGGCGACCACTGTTGGTACTCCAGTACTAGGCTTATATGCGCATAGTAATCCATTGCGGACGGGACCTTATTGCAATTTACACGATACGGTAAGCGTGTATCCCGACGCCATCAAAGCGGAATACAATGATTGCTGGCAAAACTTGACCTTTGGCGTTCGCGCTAAGGGAGAACAGTGGATGCAGCATATTTCTACAGAGCAAGTACGTGCGGCAATCGATAATTTTGTGCATCGACTGTAAGTTATCCACTCAACCTCAAGATAATCTCCCACATTTTTTTTCTTCCACTATACTTAGATTTTACGCCTAGCCGTTGCTTATCGAGAATTAAATTACACATGCCTTATGTTGCTCATAGGACAACTCCAAACAGAGAACAAACACAGATGTTTCAGGTATAAACGTGCGGTTTGTTAGTATTGGACAAAAGATATTTGTGACTTTGATTGTGATGCTCGGAGCCGCTTTTGCATTAGTCACGGTTTTGACTTTGCAAGAAACCGAGCGCAACTTAGAGTTGTTCAAAGACAAACAGCTCGGATTTTATGAGGGAGAATTCGATCTTATTTTGACCTTGCAGAGTCAAAAGTTTGCCATGTTAATCTCGCATGTCTTACCAGAAACAGCTTCAGTTGCTCCGTATAATGACATTTATCAAACAGGTATATGGCCACACACTGATTCCGCTGGTCTTTTAGAAATGGCTGATTTACCACCTGATTTACAGATTGTGCCGACCTTGCTTAATCGTTTACAAATGAGTGGTGAGATATTGGGCTATAGTTTACACAATGAAGAGAACGTTCAATTACATACATTACCTAACCAAGTAGTTGCGGATCTCAGCCAACAGCAGCCTTATGATTCAAATCAAACCTATCAAATTTGGTGTGCTACTGATTGTTTTAAGATCAGTACGTTGCGCATAGCGTTAGGTTCAGATATCTACCACGTCTATCTGTATATACCCATTGTTTCGATCCTACCTAAACTAGAGCAAAGTACAACGTCTAATTTTGCGATAGGACGCGTCATGTTAGATGCGAAAAATGTACAAGATTTTGCCATACCTCCATCGACTTATTCGCTAAAAGCGCACTTTGTTGAGCAGCTTATTATGGGTTTGGATGATGATTATTCGCTCTCTGATTTAACGACGAGGGGCGTCATAGTGGCCATTGCCGATAAGTATTACTACTTTGCCGCAAAACGCCTCAATCTAGAACAACGTGAAGCATACTATTTATTGATCAACAAGGAAGTCAGTGACCTATACTACAGAACCCTAACGATCAATTCCCGCGTTATAACTGGTGGGACTATCTTCTTTGTGCTGTGTTCGTTTGTTTTTTATATCATGAATGTCAGTCATAAACGACGCTTGAAAAATTTGGTCGAACGCTTCCCGCTGATCAACAAGCAAGACTATAAGGCGTTTAAAAAAACATATGTTCCCCCTAACAAAATGATGGAAGATGAAATTGATCAATTGAATAACGCGGCCAATGCGCTAGTTGATAAGCTTATTTCAATGAAACAGAAAATTGAAGAAGAGCGCGCCAAACTCAAACAGATGGCCATGTATGATGACTTAACACACTTACCCAACCGCAATATGTTGATTGAGCATCTCGACCATTTAATTATCAAGCATAAACGGCATGGGACCAAGTTTGCAGTGCTGCTAATGGATGTCGATGATTTTAAAAAGGTCAATGACGGACACGGACACACAGCCGGTGATACGCTCCTGAAAAAAGTAGCGTCGCGCCTGCAAACGACTTTGCGAGCTGAAGACATTGTGTGTCGTTTTGGCGGCGATGAATTTGTACTCGTAGCTGAAAATATAGCCGATTTGCACGCGCTAAGTGTCTTTGGGCAAAAGATCTTAAAATGTTTTGCAGAGCCAGTTTTTCTAGGAGGGGTACAGTTTTATGTGACGGCGAGTTTGGGTTTAACCTTGTGTACGAGTCATCTAGATACCAGTGAAGAATTGCTCCGCCAAGCAGATACAGCCATGTACAAAGCCAAAGAGACGAAGGGTAACTCGCTTAGAATATATGATGCAGAACTCAATCGCAGTGTTATCCACAAAATTGAATTAGAAAGAGAGGCGCATAAAGCACTAGAAAATGACAACTTTTATCTGGCACTGCAGCCATTGATTGACTTGAGAAGTAACTTTGTTGTGGGCTTTGAGGCTTTATTGCGCTGGCGTCACCCCGAACAAGGGTTAATATCGCCAGCGGAATTTATTCCTATTTTAGAGAAGTCGTCCTTCATGGTTCAACTGGATTATTACATCATTGAACGCAGCTTAAAAGTGTTACAAATACTGGATGGTTTGGGGTATGAAAAACAATATATAGCCATTAATCTGTCAGCCTCACAATTTCTCGATCCGAAGTTACTGCCGTTTTTACAAAAGATGCTAACGCAATACCGTGTCGACCCTCAACGCATCGAATTTGAAATTACCGAAACTACGCTTGCTTCTGATTTTGATGTGGCGTTCCAAATCATGAAGCAACTTAGAAAACTAGGGATCAGACTCGCGATTGATGACTTTGGTACGGGCTATTCTTCCCTTAATTACTTGCGTAGTATGCCGGTGGACAAGATTAAAATAGACGCTACTTTCGTTAAAGGCATGCTAGAAAATATTACTGATAAGCAAATAATCCAGTCCACTATCGCGATGTCAGTAAACATGAACAAAATCGTTGTTGCTGAGGGGATCGAAACGCTTGAGCAAATGACAGCACTAAGAGATATGGGCTGTAACGTAGGGCAAGGATTTTACATCGCTATGCCGATACCAGAACATCAGTTAGCGGCCTCTTTGCCTAAAATCATCCTCGATAATGTATGGATCCATGAACTAAAGTTATCCGAACAGCAAAAATATTTCAATTAAAACAACTAGTTTGCTATGACGTCGTGATTTACACTCACTGTACAAAAAACAATCATAAAACGACAGATTATGACCCAAGCATTTATCGAACAATTACAATGTCAGCTCGATGCTGTTGCTGAGCAAGGCCTGTATAAACACGAGCGCGTGATCAGTTCACAACAACGCGCCGATGTCACTGTATCACAAGGTGGAGTACTAAACTTTTGTGCTAATAATTACCTTGGATTGGCGAATCATCCTGACTTAATTGCAGCGGCAAAGGCAGGGTTAGATTCGCATGGTTTTGGCGTTGCCTCGGTGCGCTTTATTTGTGGTACGCAAGATATTCATAAAACCTTAGAGCAAAAAATTTCCGACTTTTTGGGGATGGAAGAGACGATATTATATCCCTCTTGCTTTGATGCCAATGGTGGCTTATTTGAAACCATTTTAGGCCCTGAAGATGCGATTGTGTCCGATAGCCTGAATCACGCGAGTATCATTGATGGGGTGCGTTTGTCTAAAGCACGACGCTACCGCTACGCCTCTAATGATATGTCAGCCTTGCAAGCTCAGCTAGAACTTGCTCAGTCTGATGGCGCACGCCATATTCTGATTGCGACCGATGGCGTGTTCTCAATGGATGGGGTGATTGCCAACCTAAAAGGTATTTGTGACTTAGCGGAGCAATACGGCGCAATGGTCATGGTCGATGATTGTCACGCCACAGGCTTTGTCGGTGAACACGGCAAAGGCTCACATGAATACTGTGATGTGATGGGTCGAGTAGACATTATTACCGGTACCTTAGGCAAAGCCTTAGGCGGCGCCTCTGGCGGTTTTACCTCGGGTAAAAAAGAAGTGATTGCCTGGTTACGCCAACGCTCGCGGCCTTATTTATTTTCTAATTCTGTTGCGCCACCGATTGTTGCAGCATCTATCAAGGTGTTTGACATGATGGCTCAAGGCGATGATTTGCGTGCGCGTTTGCGTGACAACGCCACGCATTTTAGACAGCGTATGACCGAGGCAGGCTTTACTTTAAGCGGGCAAGACCACGCCATTATACCGGTGATGTTAGGGGACGCTAAACTGGCCTCAAGCATGGCCGACAAGATGCTAGAACGGGGTATCTATGTCATCGGTTTTTCGTACCCTGTCGTGCCGCAAGGTCAAGCGCGGATCCGCACACAAATGTCAGCGGCGCACAGTCTTGCTCAGGTCGACCGTGCTGTGGATGCGTTTATCGAAGTCGGTCGCGAATTAGGGGTGATCGAATGATGACACAACAGATGCAAGCATTGGCAAAATTATACCCTGAGCCCGGTATCTGGTTGACGGACACCCCGGTTCCAGATTACGGCCCCAACGATTTGTTAATCAAAATTCACAAAACGGCCATTTGTGGTACCGATATGCATATTTTTAATTGGGATCAGTGGGCGCAAGCTACAATCCCAGTCCCGATGGTGGTCGGGCATGAATATGTGGGACGCGTCCTTGCGATGGGTTCAGAAGTACGAGGGTTTACTATTGGTGATCGCGTGTCGGGTGAGGGGCATATTACTTGTGGGCATTGTCGCAATTGTCGTGCTGGGCGTCGTCATTTGTGTCGCAACACCGAAGGAGTTGGGGTGAATCGCTCTGGTGCATTTGCTGAATATTTGGTGATCCCTGCGTTTAATGCGTTTAAGATCCCCGATAATATCAGCGATGATCTCGCGGCTATTTTTGACCCTTTTGGCAACGCCGTTCACACTGCATTATCATTTGATCTGGTGGGTGAAGATGTGTTGATAACCGGAGCGGGCCCGATTGGTATTATGGCTGCAGCGGTCGCTAAACACGTCGGCGCAAGACATGTGGTGATCACTGACATCAACCCCTATCGTCTAGCTTTGGCAGAAAAAATGGGTGCTACTCGTGCCGTCAACGTCGCGCATACCGATTTAGTGGATGTCATGCGAGAATTAGGTATGACAGAGGGTTTTGACGTCGGTCTAGAGATGTCAGGCGTTGAAGTGGCCTTGTGCGATATGCTGGCCAAGATGAATCACGGTGGCAAAATTGCGATGCTCGGGATCCCACCCAATGATGTCGCTATTGATTGGAACCAGGTTATATTCAAGGGTCTCACGATAAAGGGAATTTATGGTAGAGAAATGTTTGAAACATGGTATAAGATGGCGAGTTTGATCCAAAGTGGTTTGGATTTGACGCCGATCATTACACATCAATATGCAGTTGAGCGCTTTGCTGAAGGTTTTGCTAAAATGCAGTCTGGTGAATCAGGCAAAATAATATTAAATTGGGAATAAATATAATGACACAATTTCATCATATTAGTGTTGAACAAACGAGGCAAATGGTAGAA
>JBEVCF010000042.1:5132-69473 GCA_040514355.1 Glaciecola sp. | reverse complement strand
GGTAGAAGCTGGCACGGCAGTTGTGGTCGACATTCGTGATGAGGTTAGTTTTCAGACTGCACATATTCCACATGCTCGCCACTTCCAAAACACCCCCTTGCAAGTGTTACAAGATGAGGTGGATGCAACCATGCCAATCATTGTGACATGTTATCATGGTATCTCATCGCAACCTGCCGCTCAGTTTTTTGTAGAGCAAGGTTTTGAAACTGTTTATTCGATGGATGGTGGGTTTAGTCACTGGCAGGCTATGTACCCTGATTTTGTCGAGTCGGAGCACTAAATTCGATGCATAAATTGGTGCACTTTCAACAAGCCAGACCTGCTTACATGCTGATGGATTTCTTGTTAACCCAGGGTATCGAATGCATCGTACAAGAAGATGAGCAAGATGGTTCATTTTGGCTTGCTGTGCAGCATGACTCGGATATTGAAAAAGCACAAACGCACATTCGAGCCTTTATCGAACACCCCTCAGACCCAAAATATCAAGCGGCTAGCTGGGATAACCCCTCTCCGAGCACACCGAAAAGTCAGGTTAGGCCCAAACGCCGTAAAACGGATTGGGGTCAACACGATTTGGTGCAAACCGCAAGAGACAATTGGTGGACGTCAGGGATCCTTTTGTTCAACGTTCTGATTTTTTTAGTTTACAACATTTTTCCAAGTATGAGTTTGTGGGTGGGTGCGCATTTTTTCATTGCCCCACTGGCGGAGTTGTCCACGACCCATGAATGGTGGCGTTTGGTGACGCCTGCATTCTTACATTTTTCTGCGTTGCATATCATTTTTAATCTACTTTGGTGGTGGATACTCGGGACCATGATTGAGAAACAATTAGGCAAACTGATGCTCATTGCGATTTTTTTGATCACGGCCATTGGTGCTCATGTCACACAGCTATTAGCGACAGGACCAAATTTTGGTGGTATGTCGGGGGTGGTGTATGGCTTGTTTGGATTCGTATGGTTTATAGGCTGGTTGCGTCCACAATGGGGTATGTACTTACAACCCCAACTGATAGGCTTCATGTTGGTCTGGTTGTTAATTGGTTTTGTCGATGTGTTATTTGTATCCATGGCCAACGAAGCGTATTTATCCGGTTTGATCATCGGTTGTTTATTGGCACTGCTGCTTCACCAATTATCGAATAAATTACCAACAAAATAGTTTTCAGAGGTCACTATTAAGTGATACAGCGCTTGGGTAAAAATCATAGCCAAAATTAAAATAGCTTTTTATCTGTATTCGCATATAAGGTAAAATCTGAAAATTAACTTACCAGTAGTATGTATTCACTATGCCCACACCATTAACCATTGAACAATTGGATGCGCAAACGATGTTTGCAGATCTGTTGTGGGTGGATGCAACAGAATTTACCGAAGCTGTGCCGGAACATACATGGCATTGGTTGGTCGATATCGAGTCACTGACTGAGCGTTTACAAGCTCATACGTCAGCGTTTTCTGTAAAGGTACAATCCGAAGGTATTGCGCCCTTATTTAGTCATGAACAGACGCAACTCAATGCAACGCAGGTGTTAGTGTGTGCTTCAGCGTCACCGGCAACCATATCAACAGCTCAAATTCGACAAGTGTTATTACTAGACGATGATACGCCTTGGGTTTGGGCGCGTTCAATCTTACCTCAAGCACTGTGTGATAATGAATTTGCCGCTCTTGGTAATCAACCTTTGGGTAAAATTTTATTTAACGATCCGCGGTTTAAACGCCAACCGTTTCAATGTACCAAACTCCCTGTCGAGCATCCATTTTGTCGCGCTTTTAAAGCACAGCATCCATTATTCGGGCGCCGCTCGGTGTTTGTTTTTTTGGAACACCTAATCATGGTCACTGAAATGTTTCTGCCTGACAGTCCAGCCTATAACCAAAAGGATTTACCCCAATGAGTGAAGTAAGCCGTTTAGCCAAAGGGTTCTGGTTAGTGACGCGGATGGACAAACCCATTGGGATTTATTTGTTGTTATGGCCGACGCTATGGGCCTTAGTGTTGGCGTCTCTGGGTTTACCTGAGCTGGATGTGTTTTTGGTATTTGCACTGGGCGTCATGGTGATGCGCGCGGCGGGATGTGTGATTAATGATATTGCCGATCGCAAAGTAGATGGACATGTTAGTCGAACCAATCAGCGCCCCTTGGTCAGCGGTTTGATCAGCACCAAAGAAGCGCTAGGTATGTTTATTGGCTTACTAGTGATTGCGTTGGTGTTGGTGTTGCAACTGAATCTACAAACGTTTTATTTGTCGTTGGTGGCCTTGGTATTAGCTTCTACCTATCCTTTTATGAAACGTTATACGCAACTACCACAAGTGGTTCTGGGCGCTGCCTTTAGTATGGCGATCCCTATGGCAAGCATGGCGGTCAATCAGCACGTTCCATTGTGGGTCTGGCAACTCTTTGTCGCAAACCTGTGTTGGACGGTGGCATATGATACGCAATATGCGATGGTCGACCGCGCGGATGATCTAAAAGTCGGGATCAAATCCACTGCTATTTTATTCGGTGAGCGCGACACGTTGTACATCGGCTTATTACAAATCATAACATTAGTATTGGTACTGGCCGTCGGGATAGATCTGCACTTAGGCTGGGGATTTTATGTGGCGCTGGTGTTGGCTACTGGGCAATTTGCGTGGCATCAATGGCTTATAAAAGAACGAGAAGAAGCGCAGTGTTTCAGAGCATTTAAAGCCAACCATTGGGTCGGCTTCACACTGCTACTCGGATTTTACTTTGGCTTATTCAGCTGAGTCTTGCGGTTTCTCTAAAGCGTCAAGTCGAGCCTCAAGTGCAGCAATCTTTTCACGCGTACGCAGTAACACTTGGCTTTGTACGTCAAACTCCTCTCGGGTCACGATGTCCATGCGCGCCAGTTGCGCCTGAATGACTTGCTTAACCTTGTCTTCAGTCTCTTGCGCGATGGATTTGATCCCCTCTGGCATCGCATCCGTGATTTGTTTAGCAAACTGTTCCAGTTTTTGTGGATCTAACATTTTTTCACTCCATCATTCGGTTACAATACATATAATAAACCTCAGACACAGCGTTGTCTATCTACAAGCCCTTGGGTAAACTACCACCATGAAAATGAATCCCGCTCAGCAAGCTGCCGTCGATTTTATCTCCGGTCCTTGCCTCGTCCTTGCCGGTGCTGGCAGTGGCAAAACCCGTGTTATTACGACCAAGATCGCCTACTTAGTGCGAGAGTGTGGTGTGCCTGCACGCAATATTGCCGCGGTGACGTTTACTAATAAAGCCGCACGAGAGATGAAAGAGCGGGTTAGTCAGAGTTTAACCAAGCAAGAAGCGCGTGGTTTGAAAGTTTCGACCTTTCACACGTTGGGTTTGAATATCATCAAAAGTAACGTTGCTGCGCTAGGTTTAAAGCCAGGCTTCTCCTTGTTTGACGACAAAGATACGATGTCTTTGCTGCACGATTTGACGGAAGCTGAGTATGATGGCGATAAAGACCAATTGCGTTTACTGCAAAGCTGTATTTCAAATTGGAAAAACGATCTCATTTTACCTGAGATGCTGAAAGGTAAGGCGAACAGCCCTGGGGAAAAAGCATTTGCGGAATACTACGCGCAATACCAATCGCATTTAAAAGCCTACAATGCGCTGGATTTTGATGATTTGATCCTACTGCCTACGTTGTTACTAAAGCAAAACCAAGCCGTACGCGAGAAAATCCAACGTCAAATCCGCTATCTCTTGGTGGATGAGTATCAAGATACTAACACCTCGCAATATGATTTGGTGAAGTTACTGGTCGGTGAGCGCAGTCGGTTTACGGTGGTAGGCGATGATGACCAATCGATTTACTCGTGGCGCGGGGCGCAGCCAAAGAATTTACAACTCTTACAGCAGGATTTTCCTCAGCTTCGAGTGATTAAATTAGAGCAAAATTATCGTTCATCACGCCGTATTTTGCACTGTGCCAATATTTTGATCCAAAACAACCCGCATATCTTTGATAAGACCTTATTCTCCGAGCTTGCTTACGGGGAAGTGCTGCGCGTGATTGTCGCGCGGAATGAAGAACACGAGGGCGAACGGGTCGTGGCCGAATTAATTGCGCATAAGTTTATGAACAATACCCAATTCAAAGACTATGCGATTTTGTATCGCGGGAATCATCAGTCACGCGTCTTTGAAAAACTGTTAATGTCCAACCGCATCCCTTACAAAATTACCGGTGGGATGTCGTTCTTTGGACGTACCGAAGTCAAAGACATCATGGCGTATTTACGCTTGTTGGTGAACCAAGATGATGACAATGCTTTGCTGCGGATCATCAACACCCCTAATCGAGGCATTGGTCGGGCAACCCTAGAAAAACTCGGTCACTTTGCCAATGAAAAGCGCGTTAATATGTTTGCTGCTGCGGTCGATCCTGATCTCAGTGGCGTGTTAAGTGGCAAGGCATATCAAGCGGTGAGTCACTTTGGCCGGTGGATTGTGGAATTATCAGACCAAGCGGTGCGAGGTGATACGGTTGCGGTGATCCGCGACATGATCAAAGCCATTGGTTACGAGGAATGGCTTTATGAGCACAGTGCCAGTCCGAAGGCAGCAGAAATATCGATGGCGAATATCTCAACCTTGTTTAAATGGATCACGGATATGCTCGAAGGGGGCAATGGTGAAGCGCCCATGACCTTGGTTGAGGTCGTCAATCGTCTGATCTTACGCGATATGATGGAACGCGGTGAGGATGATGCCGAGGGCAATCAAGTGCAGTTAATGACCTTGCACGCCTCCAAAGGCTTGGAATTTCCCTACGTTTACATGGTGGGAATGGAAGAAGGGATTTTGCCACACCAAACCAGTATTGATGAAGACAATGTGGATGAAGAGCGTCGCTTAGCGTATGTCGGTATTACTCGCGCCCAGCGTGAGTTGACGTTTAGTGTCGCTAGAGAGCGGCGTCAATACGGCGAGGTGATTCAGCCAGAGCCAAGTCGTTTCTTATATGAATTACCAGCAGATGATGTGCAATGGGAATTTCAAAAACCGAAGAAAACGGCGGCAGAAAAACAGGAAATAGGGGCGAAGGGGATTGCTAATTTACGGGATCTCTTGAAAAAGTAGTATTGGTAAAGACACAAAAGCCACTGCAAGATACTTTGCGGTGGCTTTTTTGTATCGGTGCCTCACCCAACCCTTAATGGGATTGAGATATGCTTTATGGCTTTTTAAATTTCAACGTGAAGCGGTCGGTGTTACCTGACACAGAGCGTGCCCCTACTTCATATTCAAGCTCATCGTCTTCACGATAGTGTAAGTCAGAATAATCCACTAACTCAAAACCGGCTGCTTGAATTTCTTTGATGGCTTTGACCGGATCAAAACGACGGCGATTACTTGGTGTATACGGCTCCATGTGACGGGCTGTGTGGTCAACAACGGCGTAAATCCCACCTGATTTAAGTGCGGCAAATGCAGCATCATTCATTGCCTTGCGCCCAGCGTCATCAAAGTTGTGGTAGTTGCGAAAGGTCAAAACCATGTCCGCGTCAGTGACCCCTAATGCGTCCAATTCTAGACTATAAAAACGCGCGCCAGGCTCACGAGAAAGACGCGCGTCTTTGGCGGTGATTTGGATATTTTCAAAACCAGGTTGCCCCACTAAACTGCGCTCAATGCGTGAGGTGCCAATGGCCGCAAAATACTCGCCTTGTTCGGCCAGTACAGGTGCAAGGAGCCGTGTGTACCATCCACCACCGGGGATCAATTCGACAACTTTCATATCTGGTTGTAAGCCAAAGAATGTCAGTGTCTGGATAGGTTTGCGATTTTTATCACGGGCCTTATCGGCGGCTGGACGTCCCTCAGCATTTTGTGCCGCTGTTACTTTATCGGCAAGTGCATGTGAATGCGCATCGTGCTCATGAGCCCATGTTTGTCCTATGCATAAACAGGCGGTTAATGATGCAGATAACAGCGCTTTTGTGAGTTTCATAGCAATTCCTTGTTTTGATTTTAATGAGTAACGCCACGAATCTTATCTAGTTTGGGGCATTAAGTGGTTGTTAGCAAAAAATGCAGGGTTAGCCAGATAGTAATAATAATAGCGGATAATGCCAATACTGCTTTCATTTTATATTGGCGTAATAGCATTTCAGCGCGATCGCCAAAAGCATAGACTAAATACGCGATCCCAAAATATCGCAATATGCGTGAGATGGCGATTGCCACCACAAACCATCCTACAGGATAAGCTGTCGCTCCCGCCGCAAGCATCGCTAGTTGGAGTGGTATCGGTGCTATACCTGCAAGTACGATAAACCAAAATCCTTCCTCATTCATACGCTCGATGATAGTTTGATAGGTTTGGGGGTCGCCAAACCAGTTGATAATGTTCGTTTCAAATTGGGCAACTATCCAGTAACCCACACTGTAAGCCACTAATGCACCCAAAATACAACCCAATGTCGCTAGCGTAGCAATGTGCCAAATGCGGTCACGACGAAGCTGGGATAATGGAATAAGTAAAGTTTCGATGGGAATGGGTACAATGATCGATTCCAAAAACGACGCAAGTGTGATCCAAGGTAGTAAATGAGGTGAACCTACCCAACCTTTGGCCTTCCTTCTCAGCTGTTTAATCATGTGCTTTTGTTGTTGTCCCCAAGCGCTAAACAGGTATGGTACAGCATGATTTCAGCTGCAACATGATGATGTAAACTTGTGTTGGTTTATTGCTTATAAACCACGCCGTCTTTCATCACAAATGAGACGCGCTGCATGACGTTTACGTCCTCACGGGGGTCGCCATCCACCGCGATAATATCCGCGAGTTTACCCACTTCAATACTGCCTAATATATCGGCAATATCGAGTAAATCAGCTGTATGTTTCGTGGCAGAGAGGATGGCTTCCATGATAGGCATCCCCGCCTCTACCATATGGCGGAATTCTTCACCATTATCACCGTGAGGAGACACACCTGAGTCTGTACCAAAAGCGATATTAACCCCTGCTTTATACGCGCGACTGAAGGTGTTTTTGATTAAAGGACCAATAGCTGCAGCTTTGGGACGTACGATAGCGGGGAAATACCCATCAATCTTGGCTTTTTCAGCGACGAAATTACCTGCGATGATCGTTGGGACGTAATAGGTACCGTACTCTTTCATCAGTGCCATGACTTCATCATCCATGTATGTGCCGTGCTCAATAGAATCAACGCCTGCTTTGATAGCACGGATCATGCCCTCTTTACCATGGGCATGAACAGCGACCGTCATACCGTAATCTCGTGCGGTTTCGACAATGGCTTCCAGCTCATCAGTCATAAACTGCGGATTTTGTCCTGATTTGGCGACTGATAATACACCGCCTGTTGCGGTGATTTTGATCAAATCTGCCCCGTCTTTATAGCGTTGACGCACGGCTTTTCGTGCTTCTGCAACACCGTTAACGACCCCCTCTTTGGCTGTGGGGTCGCCCATCAAATGCTTGGTCATACCGTTGCTCGGGTCGGCATGACCCCCTGTAGTCGCAATAGACTTGGCTGTTGTATAAATACGAGGACCTACATGCTTGCCTTGTCTGATTGCGTTGCGTAATGCTACCGTTTCGTTATACGCATCACCGAGGTTACGCACGGTAGTAAAGCCGGCCATAAGTGTCTTCTCTGCATAGTTTGCAGCGGTCAGCGCATAGTCAGCCTCATTCCATGTAAAGCGCTGCATATAAGTGCTTGGCCCACCGTGTTGAAATGAAAGATGCGTGTGCATATCCATCAAGCCAGGCATGACCGTATGCTCGGATAAATCGATATGAGTATCGTCTGCCTCGCCTTTGACAAAGCCTTTTTTCACGTCGGTGATTTTGTTATCGACCACGATAATGGTCATTTGCTCATGCACTTTTTGATCTTGGCCTGTGATGAGTTTGCCTGCGTGGATATAGGTATCAGCTAGCGTGGATTGAGAAACTAGCGCGGTACATAGGGAAAGCAATAATAATGACTTTTTCATAGACTTATACTTATTTTCGTAGGGAAAAATACTGTAAGCGAAAATTACAATAAAGGCAAAAATTTATAATTCACCTAGCTTGAAACGATGACCACCCGAATGTAGCCATAAGCTACCTTGATGTTCCTGTGCTGCTTCAATCCACTGATAATAAACATTTTGATGCAGTTTAGCCCAGAGGTTATGGCGCACTTTAATATAGGGCAGCGGGAGTGCCTGTTGAGGATCGATGCGTAGTGTCATGGGGTGATCTGCATCCAGGCAAAATACATCGTTTGTCGCAGTGGTGCATTGAATACAACGTTCAGCGCTATCGTCTAACCAACTCCATTGCGTGATGATCAAGGGCACATCTGCAACCGTGATCCCCACTTTTTCAACAGGAGTAACGAGGAAGTATTGGTTATTATCACAACGTAATATGCGGGCGAATAGATTAACTAAGCGCTGGCGCGTAAATGGTGTGCCAGCATAATGCCACTGCCCTTTGTGGTCAATGTGTAAGGGGATATCACCGCAAAAAGGAGGATCCCATTGCAACACAGCGTTGTGAGTATCGGTAGTTTCCGCTATACGTTGTTGTAATTTATCCAGCACGGTCGTTCAGGGCACCACGTAATTCACGAAGTTTGCGTTTTACCAAGCGCACATTGTATGGTCCCATCCGCAGGAGTTGTTTTTGTGCTGGACTGAGAGCCTCTAATTGTGGATTGGCGTATTGATACATCGCGCGATTGGTTGACACTTCAATAGGTAATTTGACGATCGGTGTATCGAGTAATTCGTTGATGGCGTCGATGAGTGTGGTATCAAAATTACGATCAGGTGGTGCAATTTCGGAAAATTTTTCGCGTAACTGGTCTTTATATTGTGCTAACAACGCCAATATATCGTCATTATCAATGTCCGCAAAGGTTTGAGCATAAACGTTGTAACGAGTAAAAGAAGCGGGCTCAATGTAGAGCTTACCAGCTTGTTTGAAGGTTGAGAAGTTTGCTTTAGGGGCGATGGCTACTGCACTATTAGCCGAGAGTTTGCCTTCAGCTGTATTGAGTATCGTCGCGACAACTTTATCCAAAATACCTTCATTTACAATCAGGGTGCTCAGCACGGGTACCTTTGTCAGCGTTAGGATAGTCTGCTTGACCGCATGGTCTGACACATCTAGTGGAGTCGGCTCCGGCTCAATGACCTCAACAGGAGCGATAAATGCCTCTGTGGTTTCGCTTAATTCAGATACTTCTGCATTGGCAATAGGTTCAGCAACAGAGAACGTCTCTTCCTCAAAAGGCGGTACAGACACTTCTGTGGGGGGCGTTTCAGTGACGGTTTCAAGCACGGGTGTTGGAAGCGCAACGGGAACGGGTTGAATGGCTACTTCTGGCTCAGGTTTTGGCCATAAAAAAACGGCTGCCAAAATAACGATTAAAGCAATAACGACAATGATGAATGGCGCGGTGGATGAACGGTCTGAGGTGTGAGTCATGTGCTGATTATACTTCCAACATTTATCTTAGTATTGTTGTTACACTATATAGGTACATTCTACACGATCAAGTTCCGTAAAATCTCTTGTTATGGTCTTTTTTTGTTGAAGGGGGATCTCATTCGGCCTCCAATGGGTACAAAGGATATCTTACAAAACGGAAAATACGATGAAATTCACGCTAGCGCAACTCAATCCTGACTCTACGATTATCGAATATTTAGAAGTGCAATCTTTTGAAGTGAACGTGTATTTGGTTAAATTGACGATCGCAGATGAGAGCGGTTTTGTCTATGACAAAAACGATAACATCATGCGTTTTCATAGTTCTCAGCACATTCGCGATGTGTTTGGTGAATATCAAGTCAAGCAAGCCGTAATGGTACACGACTCGCCTTACGATGAAATGATTGGCAATCCACCTAAACAGTCGGCGGCGATGGCGATGCCTTTTTCAATGGCACAACCTTACTAAAATGCAACTTCCAAAAGTGACACGTTTTCGGCAAAGGTGAGCGAGCGCACCGCCCCGAGGCCTTCGAAGTTAATCAGGTTGGTTTGCTCTGGCCAAATATCGCGAAGCACATCATGGGAGACACGCAATACACCTAATTCTGCAGGTTTAGGTGTCTCTTGATAGACCCAAAAAAATCGACCTTCGACTTCATAGCCCACCGTGTCTAATGGCAACGTTTCACTAAGATTATTTGCACTATCTAATACGCGTGTTAATGAGAAATTGTCACTGACATAACGCGCAAAAGTCTCCTGTGTCAAAGGGTCTTTGAGAATATCAGCTTGTTTATCAAATAAGGTTTTGACCGCGTGCTCGGCGTCATGCATGTAGATACGGTGCATGACTTCGATATGCTGAGTGCGAGGATTGAAGTACACCGTGGTCAAACCCTCTTTTTGTTGGTGCGCGAAAGAGGGGGGTCCGACTAGCAACCCACTCAAAACAACAGTGCACAGGGCTAAAATCAATCGATACATAGCCATGATTACTCGTTATCTCCTTGCGTTTTGAGCTCAGTTTTGCTGTCTTGCATAATGTCGCGATAGACTTTGCCAGCGCGTTTTTTCGATTTATATGACTCAATGCGAGAAGGAATGATTTGACGTGGATAGTGATTGTTGTGTACATCCACATCTGCTGTTTCCCAACGCGGATCAACCGTAACACTCACCAGCTCTTTATCCTTGTCAGTGACAATCAACTTGGAGACTGCTTTGGGAGTGCGACGCCAAATTTCAGCGGGAATGCGTTGCATTTGCGTTGTGCCATCAGCAAAGTTTAATTCAAGGATGATAGGCATGACCAAGCCGCCAATATTGGAAAATTCCATGACGTAGTAGTTTTTATCTTCTGCAACAGCGCGCTCTAGCGCTTTGCGTTCCCACGGTTTTAAGTCATCTAAATAAGACTGATAAGCGTTGCGCTCTTTGTTGGTGACGGTAAAGCGGTCGTTCTCGTCATAAAAGTCAGTAATGTCAGGAAAACGTTCGACCCACAAACGCTTGCCTTCGGCGCGGTTGCGCTCATCGGTTAACGACTGAGGCTTATCAAGCTCTGCTTGACGCTCACGGGCAAAATCAATATCGGGATCTTCGGTATCAAGACGCAATTTAAATACGCGGTCTAGGCTAATATCGACATGGTCCGTAGAATAAAACCAACCTCGCCAAAACCAATCCAAATCGACGCCCGATGCTTCTTCCATGGTGCGGAAGAAATCCGCTGGTGTTGGGCGTTTGTACTTCCAGCGAGTCGCATATTCTTTGAAAGCAAAATCAAATAACTCACGACCTAGAATGGTTTCACGCAGGATGTTCAAAGCGGCAGCTGGTTTGGTGTAGGCATTAGGCCCTAGGCGCAAGACCGAATCAGACTGGGTCATGATCGGGACTTGGACCTCCGATTTCATATAACCGGTAATATCGCGAGGCTCGACTCCCCATGGAATACTCGGATCCCATTCGCGACCTGCAACGCCGTCCAAAAAGCTGTTTAAACCTTCATCCATCCATGTCCACTGACGCTCATCAGAGTTGACGATCATCGGGAAGTAGATGTGTCCTATTTCATGAATAACCACGCCGATTAAAAAGCGTTTTTCCGCTTGAGAATAGGTGCGGGTTCCGTCTTCTTGTAATTCTGTGCGAGGACCATTGAAAGTGATCATTGGGTATTCCATACCACCCACTGGACCATTGACTGATTGCGCCACAGGATAAGGATAGTCAAAAGAGAAGCGCGAGTAGACTTCCATGGTGTGAATAATCGACTCGGTGGAATACTTTTTCCATAAATCGCCCCCTTCTTTGGGATAGAAGGACATCGCCATGACCAGCGGCATATCTGCCCCACCTTGCTGGTAACCGCGTGCGTCCCACATGAATTTGCGCGAGCTCGCCCAAGCAAAATCACGAACATTTTCAGCTTTAAAACGCCATGTTTTGGTCTCTGTCGTGCCGGTTTGTTCGTTTTCTAAGGCTTCTTCTTCGGTCACAATGAATACTATGCGATCGGCATTTTTTGCTTGATTGAGGCGTTGGCGTTGCAGTGGAGTGAGGACCTCCTCTGGGTTTTGTAAAACCCCTGTAGAGGACACAATATGGTCGGCAGGTACCGTCAAGGACACATCATAGTCCCCAAATTCCAGAGTGAATTCACCGCGCCCGATAAATTCTTTGTTGGTCCACGCTTCATAATCGGTATACGCGGCTAAGCGCGGAAACCACTGCGCGAGCAGGAAAATATCATTACCACCTTCGCGTGCATCATCTGGGAAATGCTCGTAACCAGCACGTGCAGACACCGCGTCTTCTTCGACAATATTAAACGCAAAATCAATGGTAAATCGGACGCGCTCACCTGAGGCGAGTGGCTGGGTTAAATCGACCCGCATCAATGTCCCCACAATCGTGAAGTTGAGGGGGTTTCCCAAGCCATCGACGACCCGTGAAATGGTATAACCAAGTTCATTGTCGTCCATAAAATGCTGACGACGGAGCGCGGCGAGTGAGATTTGCGCAGGTTTGTCATCTGCAGCGGCTTGAGTTGCAGGCCCACGGCTGCCAATGCCGCCAAAGGTCGTGGTCAAGCTCGACATCGAATCGTCTTTGAATTTGTTCTGATCGAGCTGTACCCATAGATATTTGAGGGTATCGGGTGAGTTGTTAAAATAGGTTATGTCTTGTGTGGCTTCGATGCGACGCTGATCTTCTAACAGGCGGGCAGCGATGGTGTAGTCGACCCGTTGTTGCCAATATTCATGACCCGGCTCGCCTGCAGCGTTGCGGTAGACATTGGGGGTGGGTAAAACCTCGTCTAACTGGCGGAATTTGTCTTCAAAATCGCCTTTGGTTTGACGGATGGCATCGGCATTCACAACCAAAGCGCTAAAAAGTAGGGTGCAGCCTGTTATAATATGGATCAGACGCATGTGGTTTCCTATCGTTTTATTATGATTTATGGGGCGCATTGTACCGCAAAACAAAATAAATAGAAAAAAAACACATAAATCATAGGGATATCACTGTGGTCTAGGTTGTTTATTGCCCAAAATACAGTATTCTTGCACCTATTGTTTTAACTGAATATTTCCCGTATATGCAAGCATTTTCATGGCAACGCGCGGTCATCAAAGTAGGCAGTTCATTGATTGCCCCTCATGGGCCTACTAAAGGCTGTTCAGCGCAGTATTTGTTGTCTATTGCCAAATTTATCACAAGTGCATTAGAACAAGGCAAAGAGATTATTGTGGTGTCCTCTGGCAGTGTTGCAGCAGGCCGAGCTAGTATCCCTATATCGCATCTACCATCCATAGCTGAAAAACAAGCGATGGCGGCAATTGGGCAAACACAAATGATGCACAATTGGGCGCGTTTTTTTGATCAGCCCTGTGCCCAAATTTTGCTGACTATGGATGATCTACACGACCGTCAACGCTATATTAATATTCAAAACACATTGCGTGAGTTACTGAAGCATCATGCTATTCCTATCGTCAATGAGAATGATACTGTTGCGATCAACGAATTAAAGGTGGGTGATAATGACAATCTCGCAGCCTATACTGCGATTGTTGCGCAAGCCGATACTTGTATCATTTGTTCAGATATTGATGGTCTGTATACCGCGAACCCGAGAACGGATGCCCAAGCCACATTGATCCCCTTAGTCGAGCAGTTTGACGATCACTTATTTGCTATGGCTGGTGGCGCAGGTAGTGCAATGGGAACGGGGGGGATGCAAACCAAATTAGAGGCGGCGAAACGCTGCGTACAAACGGGTATTCAAACCATCATTGTGAACGGCAAAAACAGTGATACGTTCACGGCATTGAGTCAAAACCGCTGTCCAGGGACCTTGTTCAAGGCACAATCAGGTTCGGTGAAAGCTCGCATGGAATGGCTCAAACACACATTAAAAAGTAAAGGCGAGTTATATATCGATCACGGTGCCAAGCAAGCTTTGGTAGAAAATGGTGCGTCATTACTACCGATTGGCGTTAATCGCGTCAAAGGGCAATTTCAAGCCGGAGATGCGGTGACGATCATGTTTAATGATCACGCTGTTGCCAAAGGTATTGCTTTATATGACCACAATGAGGCGAGTGCCATTGTAGGTTGTCAAAGCGAACAAATCAGTGCCACATTGGGATATACTCTCGCCGATGTTTTAGTGCATCGCGATAATCTAGTTATTTTGTAAGGAGCTCTAATGAGTTTTTGTATTATCACCGCGGCACAAGCTGCGAAAGCTGCCGCCAGAGACGTTGCTGTACTCAGTGGCGCGCAAAAAAGTGCAATATTAGAGGACTTAGCTGCTTACATGTTGACCCAGACGGACGCGATTATTGCGGCTAATGAGAAAGATTTGGCCGCTGCGCGCGAGCAAAACATGGATGCCGCGATGCAAGATCGTCTAGCCTTGGATGAGGGGCGTATTGCAGCGATCGCACAAGCGGTCAAAGATATTGCTGCTCAGCCAGAGGTAGTCGGTCACATGAGTGAAGCACAGACGATGCCCTCTGGGATCCAGGTCCAGAAAATGAAAATTCCTCTGGGCGTTATCGGTATGATCTACGAGTCTCGTCCCAATGTGACCATTGATGCGGCCGCGTTGTGCTTCAAAGCAGGCAATGCGGTGATTTTACGTGGGGGTAAAGAAGCACTGCATTCTAACCTGGCACTGGCGGCCTGTATTCATCACACGCTAACTCAGCACGGTGTTAATCCCGCGGCAGTGACCGTCATCCCCGATCCCAACCGAGATATTCTCAACACCATGCTGACCTTAAGTGACAGTATTGATTTGATTATTCCTCGTGGTGGGGAAGGTTTGATCCAGTTTGTTTCCAAAACCAGTCAAATTCCAGTGATCCAGCATTTTAAAGGCGTGTGTCACTGCTATGTCGATGAGTTTGCCGATTTGGACAAGGCGTTGACGCTGGTGGAAAATGGTAAAACCCAGCGCACCAGTGTGTGTAATTCACTTGAAACCATTCTTATCCATGCCGCGGTTGCCGATGCGTTTTTACCTATTTTGGCGAAGATGTTTGCCAAGCATAACGTCACAGTACATGCTTGTGCAAAAAGTCTTGACGTGTTCGTTGCACAAGGTTTATCTGCATCGTTGGCGAGTGAAGCGGATTGGGAAGCAGAGTATTTGGCGATGGAAGTGGCCGTACGAGTGGTGCCTGACTTCGACGAGGGCGTGGCACATATCCAGCAGTATAATTCAGGACATACTGAAGTTATCGTATCAGAAAACGCTGAACGTCAGTCTCAGTTCTTACAAGCAGTACATTCAGCCGTGGTCATGGTCAATGCGTCTTCGCGTTTTTCTGATGGGGGAGAGTTGGGCTTAGGCGCAGAAATTGGGATCTCGACGTCAAAATTACATGCTTACGGTCCGATGGGAGCAGCGTCCCTGACTACTGAAAAGTTTGTTGTGACAGGTCAAGGCCATATCCGTACCTAATGCCAAATGCATTTTACTTTTTAGTTTGCACGTTGATTTGGGGTTCGACATGGCTGGCCATTAACTTTCAGATCGGGCATGCATTAGCTCCTACCTATGCCGTTGGTATACGTTTTTTACTAGCGGCAATTATCTTAGGTCTATTTTGTTTCTTTACGCGCAAAAATATGTGCTTCACCCGTCGTCAACACGGTCAATTTTTGTTGGTTGGGGTATTCTTTTACGCCCTTGATTACGGGTTTTTGTATGCCGCGCAGCACCATATTGTCAGTGCCTTACTCGCGTTGATGAGCTCTAGCGTGATTTATTTTAACGTCGTCCTGCGCCGCGTGTTTTTGGGCAAACCCGTGAATGTTGAAGTCGTGGTGGGTGCGACGTTGGGGCTGATTGGGATAGCCTGTATTTTCTTGCCTGAATTACAAAAAGTCTCTATGACGGCCGCACTGAGTATGGGGGTATTACTCGCTACGTGTTCGTTTTTATCAGCGGCTGTCGGCAATGTCGTATCAGAAAATACGCTTGCTGATGTGCCAGTGGTGCAAATGAATTTTTATACCATGTTGTATGGTTCAGGATTGGTACTAGGTGGGATGTTAGTTCTGGGCCAACCTATCATTTGGCCGACCTCGCCATCTTTTTATATAGCTCTAGTATATCTAGCGTTATTTGGTAGTGTCATAGCGTTTGGCTGCTACATGACGTTGATTCAAAATATTGGTTCTGACAAAGCAGCCTATGTTGTACTGCTCTATCCTTTAGTCGCTTTGGTACTTTCAACATTCTTTGAAAACTATCAATGGAGTCTACTGGCAGGTATTGGTGTAGTATTGGTATTACTTGGCAATGCGTGCGCAATGGGTAAAATACCCCTTTTACACAACACACCCGCCCATGACCGAATTACATAACGATACGTCGACCCACGCCAAAGCAACGTTGTCTCAGTGGGAGTTCGTTGCCTTGATGGCAATGTTGACCTCCCTTGTCGCTTTGACAATTGATGCCATGCTGCCTGCATTAAATCAAATGGGCAATGACCTGAACAGCACTGGTCCACAGCAAAATCACCTCGTCGTTTCTTTGTTTTTTATTGGTATGGCCTTTGGCCAAATGTTGTTTGGCCCGTTGGCAGATGCGCGTGGGCGTCGGGCTGCGATTATCATTGGCTTGATGATTTTTTGGGTGGGTACGCTAGTGTGCATGTCGGCCAAAGATATGCACATCATGCTAATTGGTCGGTTTATCCAAGCAATTGGTTTATCTGGGCCTCGCATTGCTGCTTTGGCGATGATCCGCGACATCTACGTAGGTGACGCCATGGCCAAAATCATGAGTTTTATTATGATTGTCTTTATTTTGGTACCCATGGCTGCACCGATTATTGGGCAGTGGATCATGCAAGTGTGGTCGTGGTGGTCAATTTTTGTCTTCTTTCTAGTGATGTCAGGTGTGGCGGCTCTGTGGTTTTTCTCACGTCAACCCGAAACGTTGCATCGTTCGGTGCGACGACCGTTCTCTTGGTCGAGTTTTGGTGAGTCTGCATTGTTTATTTTGACGCATCGACAAGTTATGCCGCATATCATCGCAATGGGTTGTATTTTTGGCGGGTTTTTAGCTTACCTGAGTGCTTCTCAAACCATTTTTCAAGAAATGTATGATACCGGCGACTGGTTCCCTTATATATTTGCCACGCTCGCATTTTCGATTGGTTGTGCTTCATTGTTAAATTCACAACTCGTTGAACGCTTGGGAATGTTTAAACTTTGCCATATCGCGTTAATTGGGCACATTGTGATCAGTTGCGTCTTGATTGGCGTGGTGTTTATGAGTGAAGGTTTGCCCGTATTAGGGTTATGGATCGCGTTGTTATTTGTCGACTTTTTCTTTGTCGGGATTTTATTTGGCAATATGAATGCGGTGGCGATGTTGCCTTTAGGCCATGTTGCCGGTGTTGGCGCGGCGTTTATTGGCTCGTTGAGCAGTGTGGTAGCCGTTCCTTTAGCCGTGTTTATTGACAGTTTTTTAGATGCATCACTCATGCCTATTGCAGTAGGATTTTGGGTTACTGCAATGGCCAGCTTCGGTCTATTTCGTTTAGCGCTTATAAAAACTACTAAAGGATAAAATGAAAAAACCCGGCCAAAAGGCCGGGCAAAAGGGCTTTATAAAAAGCACCTAACGACAGAACTGTTACATTCTAGATGATGGCTTTCATGTCACTCATGTAACCACGAAGCTCTTCACCAATCCACTCAACGCCGTGCTCGCGGATAGCTTTGTTGACTTCAACAAGGCGCATGTTATCAACAGCGTTTGAGGTTGAGCTAAGGCCAGCACCTAGCAACTCAGAAGATAAAGTCGGCATGACTTTTTCAGCAAGAAGCGGGATAGCTGCGTTAGCAAATAGATAGTTACCGTATTCTGCAGTATCAGAGATAACAACGTTCATTTCATACAGACGCTTACGCGCGATGGTGTTCGAAATGAGTGGTGTTTCGTGTAGTGACTCGTAGTAAGCTGATTCTGGTAAAATGCCGGCTTCAACCATGACGTCAAATGCTAATTCAACACCCGCTTTGATACATGCAACAACAAAGATACCTTTGTCGAAAAATTCTTGGTCATCAATCTTACCGTCATAAGTCGGCGCGTTTTCAAAGGCAGTTTGGCCTGTTTCTTCGCGCCATTTCAATAAGCTTGCATCGCCGTTTGCCCAATCTGCCATCATGGTGCGAGAAAATTCGCCAGAGATGATGTCATCTTGATGCTTTTCAAATAATGGACGTAGTAACTCTTTCAATTCTACAGAAAGATCATATGCTTTGATTTTAGCCGGGTTAGATAAACGGTCCATCATGTTAGTGACACCGCCGATCTTCAATGCTTCAGTGATGGCTTCAAGGCCATACTGCAATAATGCCGCCGCATAACCAGGCTCTACGCCGTCAGCGACCATTTTTTCATAACCGAGTACCGCAACAGCTTGTTGCATACCACATAGAATCGTTTGCTCACCCATAAGGTCAGATTTTACTTCTGCGATGAATGAAGACTCTAGAACACCGGCGCGATCACCACCTGTTGCAGACGCTAACGCTTTGGCGATTGGCCAGCCTTTTTGTTCTGGGTCATTTTCAGGGTGAACAGCGATAAGTGTCGGTACACCAAAACCACGCTTGTATTCTTCACGTACTTCTGTGCCTGGGCACTTTGGTGCACACATCACAACCGTGATGTCAGAACGAATTTGCTGGCCTTCTTCAACAATATTAAAACCGTGTGAATAACCTAAGGTCGCACCTTGTTGCATCAATGGCATAACCGCTTCAACAACTGACGCGTGCTGCTTATCCGGTGTGAGGTTATACACTAAATCCGCAGTTGGGATAAGTTCTTGGTAGGTGCCAACAGTAAAACCGTTTTCAGTTGCACGCACGTAAGAATCACGCTTTTCATCAATTGCCGCTTGACGTAATGCATAAGCTACATCTAAGCCAGAGTCGCGCATGTTTAAACCTTGGTTCAAACCTTGTGCACCACAACCTACAATGACAATTTTCTTACCCTTAAGTACATCACAGCCATCTGCGAATTCTGAACGGTCCATAAAACGACATTTACCCAGTTGGTCTAACTGTACGCGTAGAGGAAGTGTATTAAAATAATTTGCCATGTAAGGTTCCAGTAAATTTTATATTGTCTATAAAACTGACAACGAATGTCAGCCACATTCCAAATTTAATCAGTGACGATTGCCGTGCACTATATCGGATGCGTTTTATTTTGAAAAATGATATATTCGCAATGTGTTATTGCATTTTTTGCAATATAGGGTTTCATGAGGTCTCATTATGGATTTGCGAAGTTTAGAATTATTTGTGCACTTAGCACAGACGTTACATTTTGGTAAAACGGCTGAGGCGATGTATGTCACGCCTTCTACCTTGAGTAGGGCAATTCAACGCTTAGAAGATGATACGCAAATTCAGTTGTTTGAACGCAACAACCGCGCCGTCAATTTAACCCATGCTGGGCAAGTCTTCTTGGCCTTCGCTCATCAGACTTTGGCCGCATGGCAACAAACCCAAGTACAATTACAGGCGCAGCAGCATGAATTGACCGGTGCGTTGAGTATGTATTGTTCGGTGACAGCATCACAGTCTCACCTGCCCAATTTGTTAAATCAATACAAGCGCTTGCATCCTAATGTGGATATGCAGTTAGTGACAGGAGATCCGGCGTTGGCTGAACAACGCTTGCTAAAGAAACACAGTGATGTTGCGATTTCGATCTACACACCTGCTTTTCCAGAAGAGCTCAGTTTTGTCTCATTAGGGGAGGTGCCATTAGTGTTAATTGCACCAAGAGCGTTTCGTATCAGGCAAATGCGGGATGTAAAATGGCATACCCATCAGATGATTTTACCTGACTCTGGCCCCTCTAAACGGATCGTGCATCACTGGTTAGCAGAACACAACATCCGTCCTCAGATTTATGCGCATGTCGGGGGGAATGAGGCTATTGTGAGTATGGTAGCACTGGGTGTTGGGATTGGATTTGTCCCGCAAATCGTCGTCGACCATTCCACGTTAAAAGACCAAGTTCGCATGATCCAAGTGTCTGATATCGAGCCTTATATATTGGGGTTGGCCTGTATCCGAGCACGAGCAGAAGAGCCAAAAATCAAAGCTTTATTGGCTTTAGCGTAGCAAAACAAAGCATGCCATATCTGGGTGGCATACGCGCAAGTCTACCCTTATCCATTGTGGGCGTAGTGTACTAAAAACCTATCGAATGCCCGGTATTGGAGAGCCTCTGCAAGATGTCCTTGAGTGATCATTGAGGGATGCGTTGGGTCTAAATCTGCGATAGTGCGCGCTATTTTAATCAGGCGTTGACTCACGCGTAAGGATAGACCGAGCGTTTCGACCGCTTTGGCGATAAACGCTTGCTCATTAGGTGATAATGTCGCGTGTGCACGCATGCCGCGAGCTGACAACCGATCATTGAGACAACCTTGACGTTCTAATTGCCGGTTTTGCGCGTGTTGAACTAACTGACGCAAATATTCGGTGGTATGCGCAGGGTTGTCTGCAGCAGAGCCAGTCAATGTACATTTTTTCACTTCGACTTGAATATCGATGCGCTCTAAAAGTGGCCCCGATACTTTATGCAAATAACGCATGGTTTGGTCAAATGTACTGCGATTGTTTTCAATTGAACCGGTTGGTGAGGGGTTCATCGCTGCGATAAGCTGAAACCGTGCGGGGTATGTGACGCTGTAATCAGCGCGTGCAAGATGCACGTCGCCACTTTCTAAAGGTTCACGCAATGCGTCTAAACAAGTGCGATTAAACTCCGGTAATTCGTCCAAAAACAATGTGCCACAATGCGCCAGCGATACTTCTCCTGGCATCGCATTGCGTCCGCCACCGATCATCGCTGCGCTACTCGCACCGTGGTGCGGCTGACGAAAAGGGCGCTGCCCCCAATCTTCAGCAATATCTTTGCCAGCCACGGAGAGCACCATCGCGTGTTCGATCGTAGCGGTTTTATTTAAGCTAGGTAATAATCCATTGAAGCGTTTAGCCAACATTGTTTTACCCGTGCCGGGCGGGCCAAACAACAGCACATTGTGCCCGCCTGCGGCAGCGATGGTGAGGGCGCGAATCGCCATGTCTTGACCCATCACATCGGCCATATCCAATGTATCAGATTGCGGTAGGGCCTTTATTTTGGGAGCTTGAATCCGTGGCAGGATAAGGGCGCGTGTAACATGTTGAACGATCTCAAGTAGAGACTGACCTACTCTGGCATTTACCGGTGCTAACAAAGCTAGTTCTGCTTGATTAGCGCGGGCGGTTAATAACGTTTTGTTCGCATCACCCGCAGCAACGGCTGCACTCATGACACCGGCCACTGCTCGCAATTCTCCTGAAAGTGCTAATTCACCTACGCACTCAAACGGCAATATGGCTTCTTGTGCTATTTGACCACTTGCCACCAATAACCCCAATGCGATGGGTAAATCAAATCTCGCCCCCGTTTTGGGAATATCGGCAGGAGATAAATTCACCGTGATCCGCTTAGCTGGAAATTCAAAACCGGCGTTAATCATAGCTGAACGCACCCGTTCTTTGGCTTCTGACACACTGCGTTGTGGCAAACCGACCAGTTGAAAACAGGGTAAACCGTTACTGATATGAACCTCAATGGTAATTAATGGGGCATGCATACCGATGCAAGCGCGCGAATAGATAATGGCAAGTGACATATAGTTTTCTCCACGTTATGAAAAGTGTAGAGAATGCACGAGATAATCAAGGTCAGTTTTATCCAAAACCCTACTTTGGTTTGTATTGGTTGCGATCTAAAGCGAGGCATTTAATCCACTGGGAGTAAACAATCTGTTGCTTTTTGTTTCGCGCCTAAGCTAATATGTAACTGTAAGAGCAGGTGTTAAAACTTCCAACGTATTGTGTTTTAACACACGCTCCTTACATCAGTGACCCATTCAAACAAACTATTAGGTTTGTTTACACAACATTCCAAATCACTTGTTTCGCAACTGATAAAGCTGTGGAAACTTTTTTGCGTGCTATCGAAAGCTAAATTTTCGGTGTATTATTCAATACGTTAAAAGTATTTATGTAGTGACCTGCGAGCACTAACCCTACACGTTAAGGATTTGAAATGGCTAAGACCCCAGCAGAAAAAATTTGGTTTAACGGCGAGATCATGCCTTGGCAAAATGCCACGGTACATGTCATGACTCATGCCATTCATTACGGCTCATCTGTATTTGAGGGTATCAGAGCCTACAATACGCCGGATCAAGGGACCTGTGTATTCCGTCTCAATGACCACAACCGTCGTTTGTTCGATTCTGCCAAAATTTATCGGATGACTATCCCTTACACACTAGAGCAAGTCAATGAAGCGACCATGGATATCATCCGTGCTAATGATTTGCAATCAGCGTATATTCGTCCTATCGCATTCTACGGTGATTTAGGTATGGGCATCCAAGTACCCTTCGGCCAAGAAACTGAGTTGAGCATCGCGGCGTTTGAATGGGGCGCTTACTTAGGCGAAGAGGCATTACAAAATGGTGTGGATGCAGGTATTTCTTCTTGGAGTCGTTTAGCTGCCAATACACTACCAACAGGTGCAAAAGCCGGTGGTAACTATCTTTCATCACAACTGATTTCAATGGAAGCGCGTCGTCATGGTTACGGTGAAGGCATCGCCTTAGACGTAAATGGTTATGTCTCTGAAGGCGCGGGTGAAAACATTTTTGTCATCCGTGATAAAGTGGTGATGACAACGCCTAAGACAGCGGCGATTTTACCAGGCATTACGCGCGATACGTGCATGACCTTATTAAAAGAATTGGGATATGAGATCCGCGAAGAAAACATCCCACGTGAATCAATGTACCTTGCCGATGAAATTTTCATGTGCGGAACGGCTGCTGAAGTCACACCAGTGCGCAGTGTCGATGGTATAGCTGTAGGTAACGGTGGTCGTGGTCCTATTACCAAAGAAGTCCAAGACATGTTCTTTGGCTTATTTAATGGTTCCACCCCAGATAAATGGAACTGGTTAACACCAGTTTATAAATAGTATTTGTATTAGAGCACATGCAGGGCCAACTGGCTCACAGTGAAACAAAGAGAGGATACAGTGCCAAAACTTCGTTCAGCAACGACCACACAAGGTCGCAATATGGCAGGCGCACGTGCGTTATGGCGTGCCACAGGTATGAAAGACAGCGATTTTGGTAAACCCATTATTGCGGTCGCCAACTCATTTACCCAATTTGTACCAGGACATGTGCATCTAAAAGACATGGGCCAATTAGTTGCTCGCTCGATCGAAGCGGCCGGTGGCGTGGCAAAAGAGTTTAATACCATTGCAGTAGATGATGGCATTGCGATGGGACACGCGGGGATGCTGTATAGCTTGCCTTCACGTGAAATCATCGCAGATTCAGTCGAATACATGGTGAATGCGCACTGTGCCGATGCCATTGTGTGCATCTCCAATTGTGACAAGATTACGCCAGGAATGCTAATGGCGGCTATGCGTCTTAATATCCCTGTTATTTTTGTCTCGGGTGGACCGATGGAAGCGGGCAAAACTAAGTTGTCTGACAAACTCATCAAATTAGATTTAGTTGATGCGATGGTTGCTGCTGCAGACGATAAAGTGTCTGATGCCGATTCGGAAGAAATCGAGCGTTCAGCTTGTCCAACATGTGGTTCGTGTTCGGGGATGTTTACCGCTAACTCCATGAACTGTTTGACTGAGGCATTGGGTTTATCACTGCCTGGTAACGGATCAATGCTAGCGACCCATGCTGACCGTGAACAGTTGTTCATTCGTGCTGGTCAAGAGATCGTAAAGCTCTGTCAACGCTACTATGGCGATGATGACGAACGTGCATTACCGCGCAATATTGCCAACTTTACAGCGTTTGAAAATGCGATGAGTTTGGATATTGCTATGGGTGGGTCAACCAATACGATTTTGCACTTACTAGCTGCTGCGATTGAAGGTGAAGTACCCTTCACTATGGCGGACATTGACCGTTTGTCCCGCAAAGTCCCACATTTATGTAAAGTAGCGCCTGCTACACCGCAGTATCACATGGAAGATGTACATCGCGCCGGTGGTGTATTAGGTATTTTAAATGAATTGAACAAAGCAGGTCTGTTGCACGCGGATGCTAATCACGTCCTCGGTGGCACAATTGGTGATGTAATTGCCAGTATGGACATCACGCAAGACAACCCAGACGCAGAGAAATTCTACCGAGCAGGACCGGCTGGTATTCGTACGACTCAAGCATTTAGCCAAGATTGTCGTTGGGATACTGCCGATAAAGACCGTGAAAATGGCTGTATTCGTAGCATCGAGCATGCGTTTAGCCAAGAAGGGGGTCTAGCGGTGTTGTTTGGAAATTTAGCTGAAGACGGTTGTATTGTAAAAACCGCGGGTGTGGATGAGTCCATCCATGTATTTAACGGCAAGGCGCGCGTGTTTGAATCGCAAGACGAAGCCGTCGCTGCGATTTTGAATGATCAAATTGTCGAAGGGGATGTTGTGGTCATTCGTTATGAGGGACCTAAAGGTGGACCTGGTATGCAAGAGATGCTTTATCCAACCTCATACCTAAAATCCAAAGGCTTGGGCAAAGCATGTGCACTGATCACGGACGGCCGCTTCTCGGGTGGTACATCGGGTTTATCTATTGGTCACTGTTCGCCAGAAGCAGCAAGTGGTGGTGGTATCGCATTGGTAGAAGATGGCGATGAAATCGCGATTGATATTCCTCAGCGCAGTATTAACCTGGTCATCAGTGATGCAGATATGCAAGCGCGACGTGAAGCCATGGAGGCGCGTGAGCGTCCATACAAACCGCTAAATCGCGATCGCAAAGTATCACTGGCATTGCGCAATTTTGCGATGTTAGCGACTAGTGCCGACAAGGGTGCGGTCCGCGATCCGGCGAAATTAGAAGATATCTAATCGCTTTTTCTTTTGGTTGGCGCCGATGAGGCGCCGCATATATCTAAGAGGCTGCTTGTGAGTACTCAATCTAACGTTCCATCAGCGAACGATTACTTAAAAAAAATCTTACTTGCACCCGTTTATGAAGCGGCGGTCAATTCTGAGTGTGTGGTAATGAACCGTTTGTCTGCAGAGTTAGGCAACACGGTTGTACTCAAACGAGAAGATCAGCAACCTGTTAAATCCTTTAAGTTACGCGGTGCCTATAACCGCATGAGTCAACTCTCGGATGAGCAGCTTAAAGCGGGAGTGATCGCGGCGTCTGCAGGCAATCATGCTCAGGGCATGGCCTACGCTGCCGCTAGAAAAAAAATCCGTGCGACCATTGTTATGCCAGAAACTACCCCGGACATCAAAGTAGATGCGGTAAGACGTTTTGGTGGTGAATGGGTCAACATTGTGCAGTACGGGACAAGTTTTGATCAAGCCTCAGATAAAGCCAAAGAATTAAGTGTGGAGCAGGGTTTGACCATGATCCCGCCATTTGACGATCCAGATGTCATTGCGGGCCAAGGCACGATCGCCAGAGAAATGCTCGAACAACATCCTGAGCTGGATACGTTATTTGTTGCGGTCGGTGGCGGCGGTCTAGCTGCGGGTATTGCAGTGTATGTTAAGCAGTTGCGCCCAGAGGTCAAAATTGTTGCGGTAGAGTCCGCAGAATCAGCTTGCTTGCAAGCGGCACTTGAGGCTGGCAAACCAGTCCCACTACCATCAGTAGGGATCTTCGCAGATGGCGTCGCGGTGAAAATTATGGGTCAGGAGACCTTCCGCCTGTGCCAGCAATATGTAGACGAGGTGATCACGGTCAGTAATGACGAAATTTGTGCTGCGATTAAAGATATCTTTGATGATACCCGTGTTATTGCTGAACCAGCTGGTGCGTTATCGGTCGCCGCGATCCGCAAATACAGCCAAGCACACAATTTATCAGGCCAGCATTTAGGTGGGATATTGTGTGGTGCTAATATCAATTTTCACACCTTGCGTTATGTGTCAGAACGCTGCGAATTAGGTGAAGGTAAAGAAGCGGTGTTTGCGGTCAAAATCCCCGAAAAAACCGGTTCTTTCAAAACCTTTTGTGAACTGTTAGGTGGGATTAACATTACTGAATTCAACTACCGTTTTTCCAGCAAAGATGAAGCGTATGTCTTCGTCGGCGTCAAGCTCAAACGCGGGTTAGAAGAGTATGCTCAGCTCACAGCCAGGTTAGAACAAGCGGGTTATGAATGGTGCGATTTATCGCAAAATGAATTAGCGAAACTGCATGTCAGGCACATGGTGGGTGGCAAACCCCCCGTTAAAATTGCAGAGCGCGTCTTTGGCTTTGAGTTCCCGGAGTATCCCGGTGCACTGATGCATTTTTTGAATACTCTGGGTGCAAAATGGAACATTACTTTGTTTCACTACCGCAATCATGGTGCTGCAGAAGGATTGGTGTTAGTCGGATTCGATTTGCCTGAAGAACAGGATGATGCATTCAAAGCGCATCTGGGGCAGCTCGGGTTTATCTATGAAGAGCATACCCACAATCCTGCTTATCAGTTTTTCTTAGGTAATCTCTAAATTTTCTAAGTGCTGTACTATCTCTGGCCACACCAGAATATTCACAATTTCACTCAACTCGGCAGATGCTGCGTTGAGTGCTAGTGAACCTGATTCATTGGATGTGACTAAGCCATTTTCGCGCAAGCCATTAATCAAGGTGGCAAAAACATTTTTATCAGAAAATTCGGGTGAACTGACACCAAACATACTGGATAATCGTTCAGCTACTTTTCGTGACCCCCGTTCTAGATCACCCCGACTCATCGTCGAGGAACGTCCGAGCTGTTGTAATACGACTGCATAGCGCTGGAATGTCTCTTGTAACACCCGTGACAGGATCCAAGCAGAATTGTATTGCACAGAGCCAGTCGCTGGTGGTAACCATTTTTTCCCAGCATAGATAAGCAAACCTTGGATTTTGAATTGCTCAATGATTGCGTCAACTAGCACATCCACTGCTTCTTCATTGTGATGGAGAAAAAGCTCTTTCTGCAGTAACGGATAAATCACATTGACGTGTTGTTTGAGGGTTTTCTTATCTGACCCGTTTAATGCGAACACCAAAGACATGATCAAACCGGGCAAGGCAAACTGATGAATGATGTTGTTGCGATAGTAAGTCAATACAACAGCCTTGCCGTCTTGTGGAGAAATTAAGGTACCAAAATTGTCTTTGGTAATGTTGAGTCGCTTCAACGCCAACGTCTGCTGGACCATCGTCGCACCGTTGATATCTGGAACTGTGGCAGTATCAGAGAAGGGCAAGGCACGGAAAAAGTTTAGGTAATCATCCAATACCTGGCTGAGGTCTTTTTCGCCCATGGTATACATCTTAGAGGATAACAAGCATAAAGACGTCAGTGCCATGCCGTTGAGTGCGCCAGACTTATTAATTTCCAACATGATATCATCGGCTAAACGATTGACCGCCGATGAGAGCCATAAGGGTTTACGATCTGGATCAGCATTCTTATCTTTGCTCCATGAAGGGGCATGCTGGTCTAAAAATTTATTGAGTTGAATAGGCTCGCCAAAGTTGAGATAGCCATGTCCGTAGTTACGTAATTTTTTTAGCGCTCCAAGTACTTGTAGCGGAGACTCTTTGCTCTTGGATTTGCCCTTGAGTTCTTTGACGTACGAACCAACTTCCATAACGTTTTCATATCCGATATAGACCGGCACAATACTGACAGGACGATTAATACCTTTGGTCATGGCTTGCACGGTCATCGCTAGCATACCTGTTTTGGGCGGTAGCAAACGCCCCGTTCTCGAGCGACCACCTTCTGGGTAATATTTGACGGAGTAGCCTTTATTGAAAAGTAATTCTAAGTACTCACGAAACACCGCCGTGTAGAGCTTGTTACCTGCAAAACTGCGGCGTAAAAAGAATGCCCCCGCTTTACGGAAAATCGGACCAGCAGGCCAAAAATTTAGGTTGATACCGGCAGCAATGTGCGGGGTAACCAGTCCTTCTTTATAGATGACATACGTTAATAACAGATAGTCCATATGCGAACGATGGCAGGGCACGTATACAATCTCGTGACCGTTTTGAGACAATTCTCTTACTTTAGCGGCATTACCGACGGAGATCCCATTGTAAATTTTATTCCAAATGGGGGTGAGGATCCGATCTGCTGCTCGGACTAAACCTTCGCGATAATCAGCGGCAATTTCATTGAGATAGTCATGCGCTTCGCGTTTTGCCTCAGTTTTTGACTTGCCTTTTGTGTCAACCAATTCTTCGATGGCTCGTTTGACAGAATCAGAACCAATGACTGCACTGTGTAACGTTTGACGCTCTAATAAAGTGGGTCCAGTTAAACCTTGGCGTTTACGCTGGAAGTGAGTCCCTATCACACGGATTAATTTGCGCGCTATCTGCGCATCACTGCCGTGTTGTTCTGCCATGTGTTGCGAGGACACCGAACGAGAAAATGAAACAAAACTATCTCGTCCCAAAAAAAGAATAATGAATAACTTGCGCAACCAGCTTGGCGAAGCTACATCTACAATCACATCACTAAACCCGGGTTTACTTTTGTCTGGTGCCCTGCCCCAGGTGATATAAACCGGTACAATTTGTAGGTCGAGCTCAGGCGCCGAACGATGGGTGTGAAACAATTTGACGATTTGTTGTTCCATGCGTTGTTTGGACGTTTTGTGCTTACCAAATAATGGTTTGGGCGCATGTAAAGACAGACAGGAGTGGATGTGTTCACTCGCTGTGAGTTGTAACGATTGAAAAGGACTGGCTAGGCCTAGTTTTTTTGCAGAAATCGATAATGCCACATGGTCCGACAGAGAGTCAGTATGCAAAATGTATAAAGTCGGCTTGGTAGGGTCGATATGAAGTTCCTCACTTAATGTACTCGGGATCGTGTGAGGACGTATAAATAAACGCAATGGCCAGTACAGTAAAAAAATCATTAGCCGACGAAGCGCTGACATAGCTGTTTCCTTAAAATATAAACATTGAGATTATAACCTGAAAGTATCCATTCAGGTAGTAAATTGGTGTGCACAGTGAAGGGAAGGAAAATAAAGCCTTGTAATTTATACAGCACTGGATATACTACCAATACTGTTTTTATAAACAGTTTAGATTTTGCCATATTGAAGCCAAAGGAAAGCTTATGCGTCCATTAACCCCTAGACAGCAAGAAGTCCTCGAACTAATTAAATCTACGATGCTGGACACCGGTATGCCTCCTACTCGTGCAGAGATTGCAAGGCAGTTGGGATTTAAGTCAGCCAATGCCGCGGAAGAGCACCTCAAAGCCTTGGCCAAAAAAGGGGTGATTGAGATGATGAAAGGCACATCTCGTGGCATCAAATTGAATGTTCCTTTAGACGATGAACCAGAAGAAGAAGGCCTGCCGTTGATTGGTATGGTCGCAGCTGGTGAACCTATACTTGCTCAAGAACATGTTGAAACGCATTATCAAGTCGACCCAAGTCTGTTTCATCCCCCTGCTGATTTCCTGTTACGGGTAAATGGTATGAGTATGAAAGACATAGGCATCCTCGATGGCGATTTGTTAGCGGTGCATCGCACTACCGACGTGCACAATGGACAGGTTGTCGTAGCCAGAGTAGATGACGATGTCACGGTCAAGCGTCTTGAAAAGGCTGGCTCTCAAGTTATTCTCCATGCAGAAAATGACGAATTCTCTCCTATCAAAGTAGATTTAACATCTCAGCATTTCAATATTGAAGGTATCGCCGTTGGTGTGATCCGCAATGCGGATTGGTTGTAGACTTTAACGGTTCAACCCAGATAGTCAGTAAGTCGGTTAGCTAACATTATTTAAGCAACCGTCTCACTGGCTTTTTTTTATCCTGAATTACAGTGTATTTGCTTGATTTTTAATCAAAAAATACTTGTGGTGTCGATTTTTTATCTTTTTTTTGATTAATGCCTATAAACGTATTGTGCATTTTGCATACATTGTTTAACATATTGTTAACGATATTTAGTTCTGCGCTTTACATTTCACCTTTGATTTTAACAATCTAACAAACTCAAAACATGGAATTAAGGCCGGGTATAAAAACCGCGGAGGTGTTGAGTGGGCTTACTCAAAAAAACGTTAATCGCAATGTCATGTACGTTATTCTCGTTTGTAGCTTGGGCACAAAGTGCTCAAGTAGAGCGTAGCGATCTGAATTTGCGCACTGGAGTTACGGAAATCAGTGCCCAAGTGTATGATTTGCATATGCTAATGTTCTATATCTGTATAGGTATTGGCGTGGTGGTATTTGGTGTGATGTTCATTTCAATGTTCTTACATCGGAAATCACGGGGTGTCAAACCAGCCAACTTTCATGAGAGTGTGAAGGTTGAGATCGCCTGGACCGTTGTGCCGTTTGTTATTTTGGTGTTGATGGCCATTCCTGCTGCGAAAACGCTTATCGCAATGGAAGATACATCTGAAGCTGATTTGACTGTGCTGGTGACAGGTTCTCAATGGAAGTGGCACTACAAGTATATGGATAGTGATATCGAATACTTCTCAAACTTAGCGACTCAGCGCGAGCAGATCCAAAACAAATTCAATAAGGGCGAAAACTACTTGTTAGAAGTGGACCGTCCATTAGTGATTCCAACAGGCCAAAAAGTTCGTTTTCTCATTACCTCTGATGACGTGATCCACTCATGGTGGGTGCCTGATTTTGCGGTAAAAAAGGATGCTAACCCAGGTTTTATCAATGAAGCGTGGACCAAAGTAGATGTACCGGGGGTGTACCGTGGACAATGTGCAGAACTTTGCGGTAAAGACCATGGATTTATGCCGGTGGTGGTAATCGCTAAAGAGCCTGCAGAGTACAATGCTTGGAAAGCAGAAAAAATCGCAGCGATTGAAGAGGCCAAAGCAGAAGAAGCGCGTTTATTGGCGATGGATATGAGCATGGATGAATTAATGGCGATTGGTCAAAAGCAATATATGGCTAAATGCGCGGCATGCCATCAGCCTAATGGCCAAGGTCTGCCAGGTGTATTCCCTGCACTGAAAGGAAGTCCTTTGGCGTTGAATGACAAAAAAGGGCATATCGATATTATTTTGAACGGTCGAGCAGGTACAGCCATGCAATCGTTCTCAAAACAACTGACGCTGTCTGAAATTGCAGCAGTCGTCACATATACGCGAAATGCATGGGGCAACGATACCGGTGACGTTATTCAAGCTAAAGATGTATTTTTGCAAGCAAATGGTAAAGGGGAGTAATGAACATGAGTTCTGCGACAGATACACTCCAACACGATGCTCATGACGACCATCACCATGGTCCAGCAAAAGGCATCAAGCGTTGGTTATTAACAACGAACCACAAAGACATCGGTACTCTGTACTTGTGGTTCTCTTTTATTATGTTCTTGACGGGTGGCGCAATGGCAATGGTCATCCGTGCCGAATTGTTCCAGCCCGGATTACAAATTGTCGATCCACAGTTTTTCAATCAAATGACGACGGTGCACGGTCTGATTATGGTCTTTGGTGCTGTAATGCCGGCCTTCACGGGGTTAGCTAATTGGTTGATCCCAATGATGATCGGTGCGCCAGATATGGCTTTGCCGCGCATGAATAACTGGAGCTTCTGGATCTTACCGTTTGCATTTTTAATTTTACTTTCATCGTTGTTTGTTGAAGGTGGTGGTCCTGCATTTGGTTGGACGTTTTACGCCCCACTATCTACTACTTACTCAGGTGATAGCACAGCGTTATTTGTATTTTCAGTACATATCATGGGTATTTCATCCATCATGGGTGCCATTAATGTAATCGTCACCATCTGGAACATGCGTGCTCCAGGCATGACGTGGATGAAGATGCCAATGTTCGTGTGGACATGGTTAATCACTGCATTCTTACTGATTGCGGTAATGCCTGTACTCGCAGGTGTAGTGACCATGGTTCTGACAGATAAATACTTCGGTACGAGCTTTTTTAATGCTGCAGGCGGTGGTGATCCTGTGATGTTCCAGCACATTTTCTGGTTCTTCGGTCACCCTGAAGTGTATATTATGATTTTACCAGCGTTTGGTATCATCTCGCATATCATTCCAACATTTGCACGTAAACCCTTGTTTGGTTATGCCTCTATGGTGTATGCAACGGCATCGATTGCTTTGTTGTCTTTTATCGTATGGGCACACCATATGTTTACCACAGGTATGCCGGTCGCTGCAGAGATGTTCTTTATGTTTGCGACCATGCTGATATCAGTGCCAACAGGTGTGAAGGTCTTTAACTGGGTTGCCACAATGTGGCGCGGTGCGATGACGTTTGAAATCCCCATGTTATTTGCAATCGCATTTGTGATTTTGTTTACCATCGGTGGTTTATCAGGCTTGATGTTGGCGATTACGCCGGTAGATTTCCAATATCACGACACGTATTTTGTCGTGGCTCATTTCCATTATGTGTTGGTAACCGGGGCTGTCTTCTCAATCATGGCTGCGGCCTACTACTGGTTGCCGAAGTGGACGGGTGTGATGTACGACATTACATTAGCGAAGTGGCATTTCTGGGCGTCATTGATTTCGGTCAATGTATTATTCTTCCCCATGCACTTTGTGGGTTTGGCAGGCATGCCTCGCCGTATTCCTGACTACGCTTTGCAATTCGCTGACTTTAACAAGTGGATCAGTATTGGTGGCTTTGCCTTTGGTTTATCGCAGTTAATTTTCTTAGCTCTGTTAATCAAAGCGTGTCGTCATCAAGGTGAACCTGTATCTGACCAAGTCTGGGATGGTGCAGAAGGTTTAGAGTGGGAAATTCCTTCTCCTGCACCGTATCACACCTTTGATACTCCACCAGTAGTGAAATAAGGAGTGACTATGAGCCAGAAGCAAGCTACCAATCCCAATACACGCCTAGTGGTAAAACTCGTTGGTATCGTATTGGGTATGTTTGCTTTTGGTTTTGCATTGGTGCCGTTATATGACGTATTTTGTGATATCACAGGGATCAATGGCAAGACTAATGAGACAGCAGCGAGTTATGAGGCGGTAGAGATAGACGACTCGCGCATGATTACCGTTCAATTTATAACAAAAACAATGACCGGTATGCCATGGAAATTCGAAGCAAAAACAGAAACGGTACAAGTACACCCAGGTGAGTTGAATACCGTTGAATTTTATGTCCGCAACCCTGCTCAACGCGATATTGTTGGGCAAGCTATCCCCTCTGTTTCACCCGGTACAGCAGCGTTGTATCTCAACAAAACAGAGTGCTTTTGCTTCAATAACCAACCCTTACCTTCAGGACAAGAAGCGGTGATGCCAATGCAGTTTTACATTGATCCGCAGCTTCCTGAAGATATTAACTTTTTCACAGTTCAATATACTTTGTATGACATTACAGGCACATCGGCGGATGTGACTTCAGAGCCAGCAGAGTAAAGGAGAGCCTAATGGCACAGCAGCAAGAATACCAAAAATATTACGTACCAGAATCGAGTCCTTGGCCAATTGTCGGTGCAATTGCCCTCTTTTTAATTGCAGTTGGGGCCGCCAACTTCACTGTTGAGATGACCAAGGGAAAAGAAGGATTTGGCGGCTGGGTTTTACTAGCAGGCTTAGCAATGTTGATTTTCATGGTGACGGGATGGTTCCGTAACCAAATTCACGAATCCATGGCAGGCTTGTATTCAGATCAACTAGGTCGCTCTTATCGACAGGGTATGGCATGGTTCATTTTCTCTGAAGTGATGTTCTTTGCCGCTTTTTTTGGCGCGCTATTTTATGCACGTATGATTGCTATCCCATGGCTAGGCGGAGCATCTAACAATGCCATGACCAATGCAGTGCTATGGCCTGGGTTTGAAGCAGTATGGCCATTATTGCAAACACCAGGTGGGACTGAGTCAACGCAAATGGGATGGTTTGGGTTGCCTTTGATCAATACCTTATTACTGTTAGCATCTTCGGTAACGTGTCATTATGCGCACGTTGGATTAGAGCAGAATAAACGAAAACAATTATCCGTGATGCTTGGCGCAACTATTTTGTTGGGCTGTATATTCTTAGCGTTGCAAGTGTATGAATATATTCATGCTTACAATATTGGTTTGACGCTTGATTCGGGTATTTACGGCAATACATTCTTTTTATTGACTGGTTTCCACGGTATGCATGTTACTTTAGGGACAGTCATCCTAATAGTATTGTTCTTACGCATACAAAAGGGCCACTTTACACCTGACAATCACTTCGCCTTTCAAGCGGGTTCATGGTACTGGCACTTTGTTGATGTTGTTTGGGTTATGTTGTTTTTCTTTGTATATATTTTATAAGTCACAAACAAAAACCAGCGTACTTGTTGTACGCTGGTTTTTTTGTGTCTAAATATTAACATTAATAAGGGCGGGGATTTGGTTCAATAAGGCCAAAAGCAACGGCTAGAATGATAATGAAGATGATGGCAACAGAAGCCAGTACTCTTCGTCCGATGTATGTCGACATATTCTGTTCAGGTTTTTGATCACTCAACATAATTTTCATGGCTCGAAAAAGGTTAAAAATCATGAATATGAGTAACCCACCAATTAATATTTTTATAAGCATGGTGTTTTTCCAAAATAATCAGGTATGCTTGTACGCATGAATAAGAATAACAAAAGCTTAACACTTATTTCACATTTAGTCGTGTTAATTGTGTTTATCTGCTTGTGTTTGCTAGGGACTTGGCAAACCAATCGGTATTTTGCGAAGGATGCGCGCATGACCTCGATTGCTGAGAAAACAGCGCAGACTCCTTTTACATTGAATGAAATACTCGGTTACAGGAATGAAATAAAAGATCTACCGGTAGCAGATACATTTTTCCGCCTGTCTCAAAAATGGTTTTGGTTGGACAACCGTCAAATCGATGGTCAAGTCGGGTATGAATTGATCATCCCTGCAGAAACCAATATAGGTTGGGTCTTGATTAATTTCGGGTGGGTCAAAGGCGATACCTCACGCATTTTGTTGCCTGAGGTGAGCTTTTTAACCACAACGCCTTTTACTGCCACGGGCAGAATCGTCATACCTGGAATGAATCGTTTCGTCACTGAAACGGCCAGCAATGATGGTGAGTTCCCCAAAGTCATACAACAAGTCGATTTTGTTCGTATGTCGGAGTTTGCGGATTTGCCACTCCGTCCCTTCATGTTGACCTTAACCGATGACGACCCAAACTTTGTGAGGCGTTGGACCCCGGTGGTGATGGCTGCAGAGAAGCATCTAGGTTATGCATTGCAATGGTACGGTCTAGCTTTCGCTTTGGTTCTCATTTACTGGCGTCTATACCGCAATGTCAATAAGATTGATGCCAAGTCATTCACTTCAGCAGAATAATAATTAGGAGAATTCATGAATAACAAAAAAGCCTTGTTGTTATTGCTATTTGTCTTTGTGTTACCCGTCATTTTGGCCAAAATTGCCCTTGAGAGTGATTTTTTCAATAAAGCATCTACAAATTCAGGTGAACTACTCAATCCTGTCATAGACTTCAATCAAGCGTTCAGTACTAAGGCACCATTGTGGCGCCTAGTTTATGTTGCCCCGGCTATATGTGATGCGGCTTGTGAGAATGCGTTATTTGCTATTCAACAAGTGCACACTGCTATGGGCAAACACAGTGGAAGGATCCAACCTCTGTTAATTCTGACTGAAAACAGTGCAACGGACTTACTCAGCGCCAGCAACCTCACACGGATTTATCGAGAGCAAGGTGCAGTGGAAACGCAGCATACTATCGATACGTTAAAAATAAGCCAAAAAAATGTAAACGAGATGTTTAAAAATGTCGATGTAGATGGTATTTTTATTGTGGATACGTTGAATAACGGTATGTTGAAGCATCCACTGTATAAAAATAAAGAAGAGGCAGTGCAGGGGAGTCGCTTGATTTTGAGCGATGTCAGAAAACTGCTCAAATTATCGCGAATAGGATAAGTAACAAACATGAAGAAGTTGGTCTTGGCGAGTATTTTACTTGCGCTCGTAGTCATTGTTTTAGGTGCATATACTCGTTTAACCGATGCCGGATTAGGTTGCCCTGATTGGCCAGGTTGTTATGGTTTAGTGGGTGTACCCATGACACAAGAAACCATCGCTGAAGCCAACCAAGCTTTCCCAGAGCGTCCTGTTGAAGTTGAAAAGGCGTGGAATGAAATGATTCATCGCTATTTTGCATCGTCGTTAGGATTCTTTATTCTCATCATTGCCGGTATGGCAGTGTTTAAACGCAAACCTCACGCACCGATGCGGTTGCCGATTTTTTTGCTAGTAATGGTGTGTTTTCAAGGTGCATTAGGGATGTGGACGGTTACGCTCAACCTCCTACCAGCAGTAGTAATGTTACATTTGTTGGGTGGCTTCACCGTTATATCCTGTTTATTTTTGTTGTATTTACGCATGACCCCATATGCATTACCCATGGGCAATAGTCACATGCGCGACTATGCCAAGTTTGCGCTGTTAGGGATGGCATTACTGATTGGACAGATTGCATTGGGTGGCTGGGTATCCGCTAATTATGCATCATTAGCATGTACGGCGTTGCCGATATGTGAGGGAAATTGGTCAGAAAACTTGGCCTTTTCCGGTGCTTTTAGTATCCCGGAAGCAGATAATTATGAGTATGGCGTACATCCCTATTATGAACGCATGACAATGCATGTCGTACACCGTTTCGGCGCGATAGTGGTGAGTGCTTATTTACTATGGCTGGCCTATGTACTGTGGTCAAAGTCACACTCAAATGTACTGCGCAAGTTAGGTGTCACCATAGTTGTGGTGTTAGGTATCCAAGTGGCATTGGGTATTAGCAACGTTGTGTATTCATTACCTTTGACTGTTGCGACCTTGCACAATGCTGTTGCAGCTTGTCTTTTACTGGTCATGGTTATGACCACATATACCCTTTATCGAAAAGTGTAGGAGTTTCCCATGGCCAATTCTGTTTCCATCGCCAAACCTACCCACAGTGCTCAACGTGCGACGTGGCGTGACTATTATGAAATGACCAAACCCAATGTGGTGTTGTTATTGTTGCTAACGGCACTGGTCGGTATGTGCCTTGCGTCTGAAACGTGGATTGATGCTCAAACCTTAATTGTCGGGTTGTTCGGTATCGGGGCCTTATCATCAGCAGCGGCAGTGGTCAATCATGTGGTCGATCATGAAATTGATAGTAAAATGGCTCGGACCTTCAATCGCCCTGTTGCCAAAGGCAGAGTGACCAGTAAGCAGGCCTTAGTATTTGCCTTAATCCTAGGTGTTTTAGGTTATATGGCGCTAGAGCTTTGGGTGAATCGTTTGACGGCTATTTTAACCTTTGCCGGCTTGGTCGGCTATGCGGGTATTTATACCTTATTTCTCAAACGTGCCACACCGCAAAATATTGTTATTGGCGGTCTGGCTGGTGCGATCCCTCCTTTGTTAGGTTGGACGGCAGTAACGGGTGAGATTCACGCCTTTCCATTATTACTCGTCTTGATCATTTTTACTTGGACACCACCTCACTTTTGGGCCTTGGCGATTCACCGCGAAAAAGATTACGCCAAAGCTGAAATTCCTATGTTACCGGTGACACACGGCATTGAATACACCAAGACATTTGTGCTGTTGTATACCGTGTTATTGTGTCTAGTATGCTTGTTACCCTACTTGGCGGGTATGGCCGATGTTATTTATTTGGTCGGTTCAACCGCCCTGAATGCTGGGTTTATGTGGTATGCCTACAAACTTAAGTATAAGCCAGAGCCTGGTACGGCCATGGCAACCTTCAAATATTCCATTATTCATTTAATGGTGCTCTTTTTGGTCTTGTTGCTAGACCATTATATTCCCATCACGCTATGATAGAACGACGGGTTTAGAGGGAGCGAGAGTTTTCATATTCATGCAGCGACAACGTGGCAATATTAAATTCATTATTTTAGCGGCCCTGTTTGGCGTGATGACAGGCGTGTTAGGGTATACGTTATTTGGTCCAGACAGTGCGCGGAAGTCAGATGTGGCAGCAGATTTTGCTACTCAATATGGGACACAATATCTGCAGTGGTACCCACAGCCGCGCGAACTGGTTGATTTCACATTAGTCACTGATGACAACCTGAAGATGACGAATGCTGATCTACAAGGACAATGGACGCTGGCATTTGTAGGTTATACCTTTTGCCCTGATATATGCCCTACGACGCTTGCGGCACTCAACCGAGCTTATCCAAAATTATCAGCCATCCAAGGTGAGTATCCGATTCGGGTGTGGTTTTTATCTGTCGATCCACAACGCGATACCGTTGAGCGCCTTGCATCGTACGTCCAGTTTTTCAATGATGAATTTGTTGCTGCTACCGGGGAGCACAAGGAATTATATCCACTGGTGCGAAGCATGGGTATGATGTATGCGATGGCGGGTGATACTTCGGAACCCAATTATCTCGTTGATCACTCTGGTTCGGTGGTGCTAATCAATCCTCAAGGTCAAGTGGTTGGCCGTTTTAAACCTCAACATGCACCGGGTCAAATCGCAATCAGTGATACCGAACAAATTCTGGCCGATTTACCTTTGGTTGTGAGTCGATAAGCGCTCAAGACGCAGTGTTTGGTTATTTCTTCTCAATCTGGGTATTTCCCTGTGGCATTAGCCCTAAAAAAAGGCTGTGAATACCAATAAAACCGGCCTTTATGTTGCTTGCTGGGTGCTGTACAGTTGATGCGACTGCGCCCGACAGGAAACACCTCCGGTAGCGGCATACTGACTTGATTGTCTTGGCGGGTCAGAACAAGACGCTCGCCTTGATAAAAACAGCTAACCTGAGACAGGTAAAAATCACTGTTATCCACGGTTAACACCATGTCGCTTGGCATGGTATCAGTGACCACTGGGTCGGTAATATTATTCGTTAAAACGGGAAAAGCGAGACTGGCCATTTTGGTTTTGAGGGTACGCAAAGAGGCATAACGACCACCTGCTGGGTAGCGTGGTAAAGCGCTGAAGTCGCTAAAACTGGCAATGCCTCCTGAGAACTGCGCAAAGCCTACGTAGCCTGCATCCGTTACTGCTCTTTGGATCGCGGTATTAAATTCGCCAAAAGGATAGGCAAGATAGCGCAGGGAATATCCTATTCTTTGGTTAAGTTCCGTTTCTGCTTCTTCAATATTCGCTATGACTCGTGTCAACCACTGCTCTGGCGATTCATTTTCTAAACGATTTAGCAGGTGTAAGTGATCCAGAGTATGGTTAGCAAAGGTCACGCCCTCTTGTTGCATTTGAGCAATTTGTTGCCAAGTCAGTTGACCTCTACTTTTTCCAATACTAGGTGGGTTAATGAAAACGGTGTAGGGGAAATTGTATTGACGCAAAATAGGATGGGCAATCCGATAGATATTCTCATAGCCATCGTCAAAAGTGATGCCAATCGTTTTATCAGGTAAGGGTTTGCCATGTTGTAACGATTCGATAATGGTTGGTACCGGCAGGACAGTATAATGTGCGGCTAAGTAAGCCATGTGCTCGGCAAATACCTCGGGTCGGGTTGATGTAATTGCAGGCGTATCATCTGCAACATGATGGTATTGCAATAATACAGCATTATCGAGTAACACAGCGGGGGTGGCAGTGCGAGAGGTTGCCTGTGAAGCAAAAGGCAAGGTAGAAAATAACGCTCCAAATAGGAGCAAATACATGGTGCAACGAGTCATTGTTATCATGTTACGTATATCTCTAAGTACCGGAACCAACATTTTTTGGAGTAAAGAATATGTTACCATATCGTCTGACTTTGACGAATGAATACCCTGCATGACCGCCTTTTTGCAATCTCCAAGGCATCGTACCTTGTTAACGCTAGCCTTCCCGATGATTTTAGCTAATATCTCCCAGCCGCTTCTTGGCTTGGTGGATACAGCTGTGCTTGGGCATCTCGGTGCGCCTGAGTATTTGGCTGGTACGGCTGTTGGCGCGTTTATTATTGCACAACTGTATTGGCTATGTGGCTTCTTTCGCCAATCTATGACTGGTCTAGCTGCCCAAGAAAAGGGTAAAGCGACGGTATCGGGTAAATTACAGGGCATGTGGGATGATTTGCTCCGAGCTTGTTTACTCGCAGTTGTGATTGGTTTGATATTGTGGTTGCTGCAGCGACCGATACAGATCTTATTATTGCAGTGGACAACATTGCCTGCCCTAGCAGCACAAAGCCTGGAAACGTATTTTCAAATTCGTATTGCGAACGCCCCTATCGCACTCTTAAACCTTGTTACCATTGGGTACTTGGTGGGACAGCATCGCACCAAAGCTGTAATGGGGCTGCAGATTGGAGTGAATGCGCTCAATATTTTGCTTAATTTACTGTTCGTTTATGTCTTCGCCTGGGGCGTGGCGGGCGTAGCTTACGCGACAATTGTTGCTGAATGGGTCATGTTGCTGTGCTCCTTGTACTGGATTTTGCGACACAGTTTACGACGTATCCATGCCCAGCATCCCCACTCATTGCCGCGTACTGTTAAAGCCTATTGGCAGCGCTATTTAATCAGCCCATCCGCATTGCAACTACGGTCGTTTCGACATGTGCTGTCGCTTAACCGGGATTTGTTTATTCGATCGATCATCTTACAAGCGTGCTTGGCGTTTTTGACTTACCAAGGCGCCCGTTTTGGGGTGGAAGCGGCAGCGGTTAATGCGATTCTCATGCAATTTTTTGTGTTTATTGCACTTGGGTTAGACGGTGTGGCATACGCTATTGAAGCTATGATTGGGGAAGCCAAAGGCGCACAAGACGAACAGTTGAGTTTATCGCCTAAGATGTGGCGAGATATCCAGATTTCGTTGGTCTGGTCGACCTTGTTTGGTTTAGGAACAATGCTTGTGATGGCGTTGGGCTATACTTGGTTTGTGACAATACTAACCAATCAAGGAAGCATTATCGAAGCAACCCAGCCGTATTATTGGTTGATGGTCTGGCTCCCCTTTTTAGCACATTGGTGCTACTGCTTGGATGGCATATATATTGGATTTACTGCAGGTAAGGTCATGCGTAACAGCATGTTGGTCAGTGCTGTAGTCGGATTTTTTGTTGTGTATTGGATAGCAACGCAACACAATGGAGCCAGTAACATCGACTTGTGGTGCGCCTTGTTGGGTCTACAAACCGTGCGTGGACTGACGTTAGGCGGACATTTGTATTGGTTATACAGACAAGATTACGTAGCAACGGCCAAGTAAAGTATATTTAGCTTTGTGACAGGCCGTCAGTGTTTTTTCGGGGGTATTGTCACAATGTGGAGAACGCACTGACGGCCTTGCCGTCGTGCATTATCCTTAATGCTGGCAGTACAGTTTAGTAGTAAGAGTGCTCGCCAGCCAAGTGCTCAGTCGCGTCTTTTACGCCCGTTAACTCACCGGCGAATTTTTCTAGCATTTGTTTTTCAATCCCATCTTTGAGGGTGACATCAACCATCGAGCAGCCATTACATCCACCACCAAATTGGAGTACCGCCACCCCTTCTGGCGTGATCTCGGTTAAGGTGACTTGACCATTGTGGTTGGCGAGTTGTGGGTTGATCTCGGTGGTGATCAGATATTCAACACGTTCAATTAATGAGGCGTCATCGGCCAGTTTTTTGGCTTTGGCATTTGGCGCTTTGAGTGTTAGTTGTGAACCCATTTGGTCAGTAACGAAATCAATCTCGGCCTCTTCCAAGAACGGCGCTGATTCTGGATCGACTACGGCATCAAAACCACTAAACGGCAAGCGAATATCATTTGCTTCGACTGCATCTGGGGTGCAATAAGAGACACCGCACTCTGCTGTTGGCGTGCCTGGGTTGACAACAAAGACACGAATGTTGGTGTTGTCTTCTTGGTTTTGTAACAGTTTTACAAAGTGCGCTTGTGCGGCTTCTGAAATATTGATCATAGGTTTGTTCCTAAAGCTAACCTAACTAAGGTTTGTATAATAGCAAAATTACTTGAGTAAAACAGTCAAGTATTGCGATCTTTTTGCCATTGCATCACGTTTACATTGCATAGTGAGGGCTTTTTATAAGACAATCAAGGCTCTAACGACAATATAAAATAATAAAAAAGGACTGGACCGATGTTTGGAATGACTGCTCTACGCCACTTCTGGTTAACGTTTATATGTTTGGGCTTGGTCAGTGCACAGACGCTAGCAAACTCTGAAAATGATTGGCAAGTACAAAGTGACTTTGATTATTTGCCGGTTAATGTCGATTATAATCCCGAGATTACTACGCCACAGGCATACCTTGGCTACCCAGTTGGAAAATGGCATGTTCGCCATGATCAGTTAGTAGGCTATATGCAGTTGTTGGCCACTCAATCAGATCGGATGCAACTTACCATCACAGGTAAAACTCATGAAGATCGGCCATTGGTACAAATCGCTATTACGCAACCTGAGCAGTTGGCTAAACTCGATGATTTGCAAGCGCAACACATGCAACATATCCATGCTGGTACGCAACCCGATGCAGCTGCTCCATTGATTTTGTACATGGGTTATTCGGTACACGGCAATGAGCCCTCTGGCAGTAATGCGGCGATGTTGATTGCGTATTACTTAGCTGCAGCACAAGGTCCGGATGTCGAACAATTACTCAACAATGCGATTATTTTGCTCGACCCATCGTTAAATCCGGATGGCCTCTCTCGCTTCGCGCAATGGGCGAATATGCACAAGGGGAAACACCCCTCACCAGAGGCTATGCATCGCGAGCATGCGGAACGTTTCCCGTCGGGGAGAACCAATCATTACTGGTTCGATTTGAACCGCGATTGGTTATTGTTGACTCACCCAGAGTCCAAGGCAAGAGTTGAGCAGTTCCAGGCATGGCGTCCACATGTCTTAACGGATTTCCATGAGATGGGTACGCATGCTACGTATTTTTTTCAACCGGGTGTACCTGCTCGTACCAACCCTTTGACCGGTACTGAAAATCAAACCTTGACGGCGAAATTAGGCGATTTCCATGCTAACACCCTTGATAATGCTCAGCAGTTGTATTTTACACAAGAGCGTTTTGATGATTTTTATTATGGCAAGGGTTCGACATATCCTGATGCGCATGGCTCGGTGGGTGTTTTATTTGAACAAGCCAGTTCAAGAGGGCATTTACAGCATTCCATTAATGGGATGTTGAGCTTTCCTGCAACCATTAAAAACCAAGTGCTCACCACCTTTTCAACGTTTGAGGGAGCGCTGGCAAACAAAACAGAATTACTCGGTCATCATGCGCGTTTTAGTCGTGAAACCCAAGCACTGATTAAAGCTGATAAGGTGGGCGGCTATGTCATCGCGCTATCCAATGATCACACTCGCAACAGAGCGTTTATTGAATTATTACAACAACATCGCATCGCGATGTCACTGTTACAAAAAAATATAACCGTAGATGAGATGACTTATCGCGCCGGTGAAGCATTGCTGATCGCTTTGGATCAATCGCAATATCGCTTACTCAAATCCTTGTTTTCGACCAGACAATCGTTCCCTGATAATACTTTTTATGATGTGTCCAATTGGAATATCGCCCTGGCGTATAATCTTACCTATACCTCGGTAAGTAAATCAGTCATCAAACGTACTGACACCACACCGATAACGGAGTGGTTACCTGATGTAGCAAGTGAGACCCAGCTAGGTTCCGTGGCTTATGCTTTCAGGTGGCACGATAGTCAAGCGCCTGCGTTATTACACGCCTTACAAGCCGCGAATGTACAAATGCGTATTGCGGGACAGGCATTTACGGCAACAGATATTAACAATGCGCAGCAAGCGTTTGCACCGGGCTCTGTGGTTATCCCTAAAGCATTAAATCGCAATCGAGATATTGAAACGCTAGTGAGTCGTTATGCAACCAAATACCAAATCGACATTATCAATATCAAAACCGGTTTAACTTCATCCGGGATCGATTTAGGTAGCCCTGATATGCGCCCGGTTGACGCTGTTAATGTGATGATTTTGACGGGTTTGGGTGTATCCCAATACGAAGCTGGCGAGGTGTGGCATTATTTAGATACCCGAGTCGATATGCCGGTGGCATTGGTTGATAAAGATCGCTTAGGTCGGGTGGATTTGGACCAATTCACGCACATGATTATGGTATCAGGCTCGTATGCAAATTTGTCGGATGATGATATTGATAACATCCGTGCTTGGGTCAAAGCCGGTGGTGTCTTAATTGGCCAGCGCACAGCCTTGCGCACTTTAGTCAAACACGACTGGTTGGCCGCGACTTTGAGTCCGTCTAGTGCGATTAACAACGCCGTCGCGATCCCCGATATGCGTTATGCAGATACGGCGCTAGTGAATGCGCGCAAACAGGTAGCGGGTTCGGTGTATGCCGCTACTGTCGATGCGACTCACCCTCTGCTGTGGGGGATGGACGCTAAAAAGGATGTACTACCTCTGTTCAAAACCAATAACTTGGTCATGCGCGCTTCAGATAAGCCATTATTTGAGGTAGGGCGTTATACAGACGATCCCTTACTAGCAGGGTATACCTATTCGGCTGTAGAGGGTTTGATTGCTAATTCATCAGCTATTGTGGCGCATGCCGTTGGGCAAGGGCGCGTGATTGGTTTTACGGATAATGTCAATCATCGCGGGTATTGGCGAGGTACCGAGAAGTTAATGGCCAATGCGATATTCATGTCTCCTTTTATCACTGCGCGATAATCACTATTACAATTAACATTCACTAGACGCAGGCGTAGCTTGGTGCTGCAAATGCGTCCATTACATCTTGGTCCACAGCAATATGCATACACCACACAGTGATGTGCAGCTGTGGATACACCTGATATAAAGCTTTACACAAAGCGTTTAAGGTTGCACCTGTAGTCAACACGTCTTCAACGATAGCAATATGCTGATATTCTTTTAGGACATGAGGGTCAATGCTAAACGCCCCTTCGATATTGGCCAAACGTGCCTCTCTGGTTAACTCACTTTGTGCTTGGGTATATTTGGTACGCATAGCTGCATGGTCTACCACGGGAAGCTGGGTGATGGTACCGAGATGCTTCGTCAGTAGAGCGGTTTGATTGTAACCGCGTTGCTTGAGACGTTTGGCATGCAATGGCACCGGAATGAGTGCTTGTGGCCAAGAGTGCGCTCGATAGTAATGGCGTAAGCGCAGCGTATAAAACCATTTGGCTAAGGTTTGGGTTAGATGCTGTGCTTGATGGAATTTTATCAAGGGGATCAGTCGCTGCCATGGATACACATACCAATCGAGTACCAGTATGCAGTCAAAATTGACCGTATGTAAGGTAGGATAACGGTGTTCGTCAAGCAAATTATGGCGCAAAAAGCGACGGGCGAGCACGCCGCTGTGCGCGATACAATATGGGCAAACAAAGTGACTACTAGGCTGCGCGCATAACAGACATTGATTTAACCAGTGTAGCGCAGGGTGTATGCAGGCGAGTTTGGTTTGGCACTTTGGCACTAGACGTAGGCCGTCGATGTTGAGCATGTTAAACTAGGATGTGTTTGGAATAGTGTGAGTATAAAAACAGAATGTCATTATGTCTGCGGATCATTGGGACAGGAAAACCGTTAGTGTTATTGCATGGTTGGGGATTGAATTCCGGTGTGTTTGACCATGTCGCACGAGCATTAGCTGATCGTTACACCTGCCATTTGATCGATTTACCAGGTTTTGGGGAAAATGCCTCTCAACCCATGACCAACTTGAATGATGTAGCACAACAACTGGTAGAGGTGATACCACAAGGTAGTGTGGTGCTGGGCTGGTCATTGGGTGGGTTAGTCGCAACACAGCTAGCCCTTGCTCATCCCAAACATGTCTCAAAGTTGATTGTCGTAGCCAGTTCTCCCAAGTTTCAAGCTGAGCCAGCTGCTGCACAGGAATCGGGTTGGCCAGGGATTGCGCCCAAAGTGCTCCAGGCGTTTGAAGTGCAACTTGAGCAAGATTATCACTCGACATTGCAGCGCTTTATGGCGATTCAGGCTATGGGTTCTCCGACAGCTAAAGCTGATATTCTGGCGTTGCGCGACGCGATTGAAGCTTATCCTCCTCCCTGTGAAGCTTCACTACTACAAGGGTTGTCATGGCTCAGCAGTATTGATATGCGCTCAGATCTAAAAGCGATCACGCAGCCGACTTTACGTATATATGGTCGTTTAGATGCGCTGGTTCCTCAAGCAGCAGTGACAGCAATCCAAGTGTTACAGCCGGCCGCAAAAACAGTCATCATGGAGCATGTTTCACATGCGCCATTTATGACAAATTTATCGGAATTTAATGCTGAGGTTATTGATTTTATTGAGAACTAGTGCTTTGAGGAGTAGGTCCTAAAGCACTAGCTTTAAACGGTTGAGCTTATTTTTTCTTGGCAAATGCGGCAGCAAAAGCATCAGCCATCCCGCCATTCGCTGCGGGTGCGGGTTTTGGACGTTGACCCTTTGGCGATTTAGTTTTGTTAGGTTTGGTGGCGGCCTTGCTCGCACCTGAACGCGGTACTTCATCGCCCATACGCATCGTAAAGCTGATGCGTTTGCGCTCAATATCAACTTCCATGACTTTGACCTTCACGACATCCCCAGTTTTGACAACTTCACGGGGATCAGAGATGAATCCATCAGTGAGTGCGGAAATGTGCACCAGGCCGTCTTGGTGAACGCCCACATCGACAAACGCACCAAAGTTGGCAACATTACTTACGACGCCTTCAAGGATCATACCTGGCTTGAGATCGGCGATGGTTTCCACGCCTTCTTTATAGGCTGCGGTTTTGAACTCTGGACGCGGGTCGCGACCGGGCTTATCTAGCTCACTTAAGATGTCTTTGACCGTTGGTTCGCCAAAGGTTTCATCAATAAAATCCTGGGGTGCAAGCTTGCGCAATAAATCTGTGTTACCGATAAGATCATTCACGGCAACCTGGGTTTGTTGCAAGATTTTATCGACCACCGGATAGGCTTCGGGGTGAACGGCTGAACTATCTAACGGATTAGTGCCATTGTTGATGCGCAAGAAACCCGCTGCTTGTTCATAGGCTTTGGGCCCCAGGCGCGCGACCTTTAACAGGTCTTGGCGTGAAGCAAATGCGCCGTTGCTATTGCGGTGCTCGACGATATTTTGAGCGAGTGTTTTATTTAGACCTGAGACGTTGGCAAGCAGGGCCGGCGACGCGGTATTCAAATCAACGCCTACAGCGTTAACACAGTCCTCAATAACATTGGTTAATGACAAGCTGAGTTTGCTTTGTGATACATCGTGTTGGTACTGCCCTACACCGATCGCTTTGGGTTCAATTTTGACTAGCTCGGCGAGCGGATCTTGTAGGCGTCGCGCAATTGAAACGGCGCCGCGGATGGACACGTCCAGGTCGGGAAGCTCTGCAGATGCAAGCTCCGACGCTGAATACACGGAGGCGCCGGCTTCTGAAATCATGATTTTTTGCACATTGACATCAGGGTGGGCCTTCATCATTTCCGCTACTAATTTGTCCGTTTCACGTGAACCGGTGCCATTGCCAATACTGATCAATTCGACTTTGTGCTGCTTGCATAAGGTCGCTAACGTGCGGATGGATTTGTCCCATTGATTTTGAGGTTGGTGCGGGAAAATAGTCGTGTGGCCAACCACTTTGCCGGTGGCGTCTACAATAGCGACTTTAACACCGGTGCGAATGCCTGGATCCAAGCCCATGGTGCATTTTGCTCCAGCTGGTGCGGCCATGAGCAGGTCATTGAGATTCTTGGCAAAGACATTGATCGCTTCCGCTTCTGCTTTTTCGCGTAGCACATTGAATAGTTCGGTTTCCATGTGCAGTAAAATTTTGATTTTCCACGTCCACGTCACGACACCTTGTAACCATGGGTCAGCGGCTCGGTTGCGATCGGTGATGCCTACGTGTTGTGCAATCATATCCTCACATTCGCTTCGAGACGGCGTTTCTGCATTCGGATCTAATACGATATTGAGCGCCAAAAATCCTTCGTTACGCCCTCTAAACATAGCAAGTGCGCGATGTGAAGGGGTATTTTTATATTTTTCTTGGTGTGCAAAGTAATCTTTGAACTTTGCTGCATCCGCTTCTTTGCCGGGGAGAATCTTACTGACCAGAAAACCGTGCTGAGTCATATGTTGGCGAATTTTTTGCAGCAACGTCGCATCTTCTGCAAAACGCTCCATCAAAATAAACTTGGCACCATCTAATACCGCTTTGGTATCGGCAAAGCCGGCTTCTGCATTGAGGTACGCTTGTGCTTCACTTTCAGGATCTTTGCTTGGGTCTTCATACAAGGCATCTGCTAGAGGGGCTATGCCAGCTTCAATGGCAATTTGTCCCTTAGTCCGACGACGCGGTTTGTAGGGCAGGTATAGGTCTTCAAGTTCTGTTTTTGCAGAGGCTGTCAGAATCGCTTTTTCTAATTCTGGTGTGAGTTTTTCTTGTTCTTTAATCGATTTTAAAATGGCTTTTTTGCGATCTTCGAGTTCACGCAGATAGGTCAAACGCGTTTCAAGAGTCCGTAATTGTGCATCATCCAGTCCATTGGTGGCTTCTTTGCGGTAACGCGCAATAAACGGGACTGTCGCGCCTTCATCTAGCAGTGCGATAGCGGCTTGGACTTGGTTTTCTTGCACCGAGAGTTCTTGAGCGAGTGTGCGTGTGATCATACGTTATACAACCATGGTGAGACTGACGGGTGTTCAGTCGTTGAAAAGAAAAACCGTATTATACGCCTGCATAGCAAGCGCACAAGAGACAAAAGCGATTAAATACTCAGGTGGTTTTGTGGTACGAGATGGTATTGACATACCAAATTTTGGTTTGGCCTTCGACGGTCACAAGCACCTCATCATCGACCTCTTTTTTTAAGCATGCTCTTGCCATGGGAGAGTCAATTGAGATTGCATCTTTGCGCTGAAAGATTTCGTCATATCCAACGATTTGAAAAGACAGGGTTTTGCCATCATCGTCCTCTAGTGTGACAAAGGCACCGAAGAAGATTTTGCCCTCTTGTTCAGGGGCATAGTCCACGACTTTTAAACGCTCTAATGCTTTGCGGAGATAACGCACTCTACGGTCGATCTGACGCAGCTTTTGTTTGTTGTACTGGTAGTCGGCATTTTCTGAGCGATCACCTAAGCTAGCCGCCCAAGTCACTTTTTTGGTGATCTCTGGACGCTCCGTGCGCCATAAATAATCCAATTCTTCCCGTAGCGTTTGATAGCCTTGTCGGGTGATCAACGGTGTGGACATTGTTTCCTCGTGTTATTCTACTTTGAGCGTGGCATTGGGATTCAATTTAATGCCGTGCTAGAAGTTATAAGTCATTAATACCATATCAAGGTCTGTTCGTCGTCAACCCAAAAATATGTTGTCGTTGCAGTGCGTCTTGTAACCACAACATCGGGTCAATATCGTATTTTTGGCAATACTCAACTAAGGCTTGTACTGAACATGGCTGCTGTGTTGTGACATAGTCATTGATGGCATGCCAAATTGGCGCAAACTCCGCCGGCAGGATTCGACCTAGAGGGGCATACTCTGGGCGCCATATAATGAACGTTGTTGCAGTTTGCCGCTCATGTCTGGTTTGTTGGTACTTGTTAATAAATGCATCTATGTCATAAAAATACGTAAAATCAACGGCACCACTGATGATATCGACACCTGGCGCGAACCTAATGTAGCACCTGTCTAAAGGGGTGCTTTCGAGCAGAGCAAAGCTAGCTTGGTCAAACACTTTATTATCGGCGCGGTTGGCACGGTGCCATGCCCATTCAGCACAGGCAATAGTCGCTATGTGTTGTGGTAACGCAATCTCAGCTGTAGCGGTTTGTGAGGCTAAAAATTGCGGCCACTGCGCACCGTATTCCCCCCAGTCAAAGTCCTCGCGTCCGAACGCTTGCAAAAAGGCAAATGCCAAAGATGCAAACGCCTGTGCACCCAGAAGACTACTGGTGCGCGGGAAAGTGTGCTGTAGTGTTTGGCGTTGAGTGAGTACTACATTGTTAAAATATACTGCATGGCCGGGGCTAGCTTGGGTAAAAATCTGCTCCAAACAAATACTTTGCCATACTGCATTGGCCTCTGTTGCTTGGCTGTCTACACGGCTCATCACGTTGTCCCACAAGGCGCTAAAACGGTTTTTGCCACTGCCCGTGCATGCTCAGCTTGTGCGACTAGGTCAGTCCAAGCGGGCAGGTTATTATCCCATTCGATCAAGGTCGTTACTGCGCCTATTTTAGCGAGTACAGCTGCATAAAGCGTCCAGCATTCTGAGGAAACCGGTTGAGCATGGTCATCCACATAAAAACCGTGTACTTGTTGAGGGGAGAAGCCTGCTAAATGAATTTCACGAATAGCTGTGTGTGGCAGTTGGTCTATCCAGTTGAGCGCAACATCAATACGTTGCGCATCATCCCAATTTGGATACTGATTGTGTAAGTTCACTAAGACGTTATTCAAATCGAGTAGTAGACCACACTGTGTCTGCTCGACTAATTGATTCAGAAATTCTGTCTCAGTCAAGGTATGCTCGATATCTGGTAAATACGCGCTTAGGTTTTCCAACAAAATAGAGCACCCGAGGCGATGTTGTACAGTTTGCACATTTTCAGACAAAGTCGTTAAAGACGCTGCATTGTAAGGAATAGGGAGTAAGTCGCCGGTATGAAACAGACGACCGTGAACGTTGGCGCGGTTAAAACAAATATGCTCAGAAACCAAAAAAGGGCTAGTACGCGACACGACATCAGCAAACTTATTGAGTTCATGCTCGGGTACTTCTACAGCAGAGCCAAGCCCGAGTGATGTGCCATGGATACTGACAGGGAAGGTCTGACACAGCTGGTCTACAAACGCGCTATACAAGCCCCCTTTGGGATAGAGGTTTTCAGCATGGAGTTCGACAAAATCGATACCTTGAGGGGCTCTGAGGGCATCATCGTAATGCGGATGACGCAAACCTATGCCAATTTGAGGCAACACCACCGAGTCCATGCTGTGTCCCTAACTTAGCGTAAGGCGCTGACTTTTTCTTTCGCCGCTTCACCTTTTGCTTTCAAGGCCTTGTACATTTTCTTGGCTTCTTTGCGTGAATACCCGCCTAATTCAGCGCATGTGCCTTTAGGAACGAGTTTCCATTCACTAATATCATTATCAACCGTTGATTGACCTGCACAGCTATGCGTGCCAGCTAGGTTACCACAATCATTTTGGCCCGCTAATGCTACACCGTAGCACTTCTCTTTGCCTTTTTTGTTACCCATCGTATGGGCATCTGCTGCGACGCTGAGCGTTAGTAGAGACGCTGCGGCAAGGGTCAGTGTTGTAGATTTGCTCATCATCATTTCCTTGGTGGTTGTGTGCGTTAATGCTTGAATTAACAAGTATATATCAGCATAAGTTTAGGTGTTTCTCAAGTCTGCAAAAGCATAAAGAAATCGTACAGGCTTTGTTACTACCTAACCACGCAATACTTGCTGCGAAGATACAGACTTTAGTGTAGGCAAAACTATTCAATTTTTCTATTCAAAAAAAACGCAGTGTCGATTGCATTCAACACTGCGTTATAGACTAGATGAAGCGTTTATTCGCCGGCATCTTCTGCGGTTACGACATCCAGTAATTCTACTTCAAACACCAAGGTTGAATTCGGTGTAATCGCACCTGTTGAACGCGTACCATAAGCCAGTTCAGAAGGGATGTAGAACTTGAACTTGGCGCCTTCTTTCATGAGCTGTACGCCTTCTGTCCAGCCAGGGATAACACGGTTAAGTGGGAATTCTGCAGGTTCGCCACGCTTGTAAGATGAATCAAATTCGGTGCCATCTAACAGTGTACCGCGATAATGCACACGTACAGTATCCGTTGCGCTTGGCGAAGTACCCGTACCCTCTACTAAGACTTCATACTGCAGGCCTGATTCGGTCACTACCACACCTTCTTTGTTAGCGTTTTCAGCCAGAAATGCTTTGCCAGCGGCGATGTTGTCTTCTGCTGATTGGTTGGCGAGCGCTTCTTGGCGAGCACGGATCTCTTGATCTGCATTGCGAATGAGAGTGGTGAGTTCTTCTTGGCTGAGCTGTGAGTTTTCAGCAAGACCATCGATAAAACCTTGCTTGAGCATATCGAGATTGATATCCATTTCTACTTCATTCATTTGCTGTTTGCGTGACACAGCGAATGCACCCATGCTAGCACCCAGTGCGTAGGATTGTTTTTCAGCATCTGAATTGAATGTTACTGGCGTATCAGCCGCTGTTTCAGGGGCTTTCGTTTCTTGGTTACACGCCGTTAAACCTAATACAGATATGACTGCAAGTGCAGCAAAAGAACGTTTCATTATGGGACTTCTCCGAATTGTCTAGTTATCATTATTGTAAAAACTGCAAATACAAGAATGTATTCGCGAAACATAGCAATCAATCTACTGGAATTTGGTGTCAATGCCAACTATTTCGGGTAATTTTTATGTCCAGTAGCGACGCTATATGATGAACCGTGATATAGTAATTCTAAATAGTGATGAGGTATGACTATGTCACACAATCTATGGTCGCAAGACCCAGGGTCCATCTTGGCGCAATTACAAAAAACCGTTGAATCGTTGGCAGATAAAGTTATTGATCTGGAGACGCGCCTGGCGTTTCAGGACGATACGATAGAGCAGTTGAATCAGTCCTTGAGTGAGCAGCAATTATTGACTGATAAATTGAGCTTTAAGCTCAATCACGTGGTCGATAAACTCAAGTCAATCGAACCGTCCAACATTGCAAAACCGGAAGAAGAGACGCCTCCCCCGCACTATTAAGGTTTGAATACCCCGATGACGTCAGCCGATTTTTGTCCGGCTTGGCTGACATCCGTCTGTGACTGTACATCGTGGTAATCGCATTTCACACACTGTAACTTCTCCACGTTGTTCTCAAAATACAACATGATAGAGTCCATCGCCTTACACTTGGGGCAAGTCGCGCCAGCAATGAAACGTTTGCGAGTTTTTTGGGACATGAGTAACAGCCTTTTACATTTAACTTGCAGTATTATACCCAAGTTTTGTGTCTTTGGGTTAAAACCCTCGTTAGTCTTCTGGTATAATCTGCACCAATACCGAGCGACGGTATCTGTTCTTGAGGCTTTATGATCAAACTTTCCAATATATCCTTTATGCGTGGCACCAAAACCTTGTTGACGCCCAGCAGTGTGGATTTTTACCCCGGTCATAAATATGCGGTCATCGGTGCCAATGGTTGTGGCAAATCCAGTCTCTTTGCCCTGTTGCAACATCAACTGACCTTGGAAAGCGGAGATTATCACTTTCCCAAAGATTGGCGCATGGTTGCTGTGGCGCAGCACACCCCTCAAAGTGAAGATAGTGTGTTGGTACACACTATCAGTGGTGATATCTATTTAACTGAGCTTAAGTCGCAATTGGCCGCAGCAGAAGCGGCCGGTGATGGCGAACAAATGGCTTTGTTACATGGGCAGATGGAAGAGGCGGGAGCCTATGATGTGGAAGCAAGAGCCGCAACGATTCTAGCGGGTTTGGGCTTTAGTAATGAAGCACTGCAAAAACCCGTGTCTGCGTTTTCGGGCGGGTGGAAAATGCGGATAAACCTCGCCAAGGCACTCTTATGTCAGTCTGATGTGTTATTGCTCGACGAGCCAACTAACCACTTGGATTTAGATGCCGTGATTTGGTTAGAAAAATGGCTACAGCGCTACCAAGGCACCCTCTTGCTGATTTCTCACGACAAGGCCTTTATTGATGCGATTGCCCAGCACATTGTGAGTTTTGAAAACTGTGAGTTGGTGACTTACACCGGTAATTACTCAAGTTATCAGCGTCAACGTGCAGAGCGTTTGCGTTTGCAACAACTGCAATACGAGAAACAACAGACCCAAGTCGCGCATTTACAAAAATTTATCGACCGCTTTAAAGCCAAGGCGAGTAAAGCGAAACAAGCCCAAAGCCGAGTCAAACAATTAGAGCGCATGCAAGAAATCGCGCCGGTACAAGCACAAAACCCTTTCTCTTTTGCGTTTTATGAGCCGAATAAGTTACCCAATCCACTCGTGGCGATGGAAAAGATCAAAGTCGGCTATGGCGATCACGTTGTGTTGAGTTCCGTAAAATTAAATTTGGTGCCGGGAAGCCGGATCGGCTTGTTGGGACGCAATGGTGCGGGCAAGTCTACTTTGATCAAATTATTGGCTCAGGTGCATGCACCGATGTCAGGTGAATACCAGACGTCACAAGGGCTGGATATAGGTTATTTTGCGCAGCACCAAGTCGACACCTTGGATCTAGAAGGTACGCCGTTATTGCATTTGCAAAGGATTGACCAACACGCGACGGAACAAGCGCTGCGTGATTATTTAGGTGGCTTTGGTTTTCAAGGTGATGCAGCGACCAGCATCGTGCGCCCGATGTCTGGAGGCGAAAAAGCCCGTTTGGTTCTAGCACTGATCGTCTACCAAAAACCCAATTTACTGTTACTGGATGAGCCGACCAACCACCTCGATTTAGATATGCGTGATGCGCTCAATTTTGCCTTGCAAGGGTTTACCGGCGCAATGGTATTGGTCTCGCACGACCGTACTTTGCTGGAGAGTGTGTGTGAGGATTTTTATTTGGTCGACAGCGGGGCTGTTGAGCCATTCTCTGGTGATTTGAGTGATTACACCAAGTGGGTGCTCGATACGGTGAAAGAAGCCAAGGCACAAGAAAAGGCAGAAGCCAAGGCGCAACAACCCAATAGTGCGCCAACCCTTGACCGCAAAGCACAAAAACGACTTGAAGCCGAATTTAGACAACGCACGGCCGACATCCGTAAAACCATCAGCACCAGTGAAAAGGTCATGGAACAGGCACAGGAAAAATTGCACGAGATTGAAACGCAATTGAGCGATACCGCCTTATATGAAGATGAGGCAAAAGAGCAGTTAAAGCATATCTTGGCCGAACAGACGACCCTCAGTCAGCGTTTGGAAGAAGCCGAAATCACATGGTGTGAGGCGCAAGAGGCATTAGAGGCTGCCGAGCAAGCTTTTGCCCAGGAGTTAGCTAATGCCTAAAGTGATATCCGCAGCAGATTTTTGGCATTGGTCGGGAACCTTTTATCAACTTCCGGATGTCGCGCCTAGCTTATTAGCATGGCAGAATCATTGTCATGGACAGGTCAATGCGGTGTTGTGGATCCTGTATCTGTGGACACAGGACAAAACGCTACCCGTCTCCGCCTATGCCGAGCTCGATGTGGTCATTACCCGTTCTCATGCCGAAGATGTCGGGCCGATCCGAGAATTGCGCATGCAAACAGCCAAAGATGACCCTCAATATCGCACCTTACTGCAAGCGGAGTTATCCGCCGAGCAGCGCCAGCAGGCTTTGCTAGTAGAACAGACTTTGCCGCATGTGGTGGATGGTGCAGAGGACATCACTAATGCGCTTACTGTATATTTAGAGTGGCACACCGCGCGACATCTTACCGCGGCACAACAAACCGAGGTCCAAGCATTGCTAGCCGCTTTGGTAACACTGTTGGTAAATACTCTGTACACTGCAACTAGACAAGTGGATAGCCATGACTAACACGCCAACGCCACAGCGCAACGAGCCCACTGCGTTTACGACTGAATTTGGTCGTATTCGTGCAGCACAATACCAATCTCCGTCGTGGTGTAAAAATCGTCACATCCAGACAATTTGGGGTAGATATGCAATAAAACGCGCCCCGATTGCTTGGGATTTCAGTGAATTTGTTACAGCAGATGACGATGTCCTGCATATTGCTTGGGCACCGAGACCACCTCGTGTAGAAGGCGTGGTGGTCTTGTTTCACGGCCTTGAAGGCTCGGTTGAATCACATTATATCCAAGATATGGTGGCGGGATTCGTTGGATTACCGTTACAAGTGGTAGTGATGCATTTTCGAGGCTGTTGGCAGGGGCCGAACCGCCAGCATCGAGCCTATCACAGTGGTGAAACGTCAGATGCACAGGCATTTACCGCTCATCTGCAGACGCTATACCCAAATCTACCGTTGTACGCGGTAGGATTTTCTTTGGGTGGTAACATGCTCTTAAAACTGGCGGGTGAAACCAAACAGGACAATCCTTTTAAGGCCTGTGTCAGCATATCTGCACCCATGCGTCTTGAGCAGTGTGCCAAAGCTATCAGTCGAGGTTTTTCCCAAGTTTACGAGCAAAAACTATTGCGCAGTATGCGGGCGAATTTACGCCAAAAAATGGCAACGATGGATTATTCAGGACGGATCAGGGTCAGTGCAGCAGGGGTGGGGAATTTATCCACGTTTTATAAGTTTGATGAGAATGTCACGGCGCCTTTACATGGCTTTGCCGGTGCGGATGATTACTACCAAAAAGCCTCAGCGATGGGCTTTCTCAAACATATCACGACTCCTACTTTGGTAATACATGCGTTGGATGACCCGTTTATGAATGCAGCGGTGGTGCCCAAACCGACGGCGTTGAGTACAAACGTTGCCTATGAACTGTCACGCCGTGGTGGTCATGTTGGTTTTCTTGAAGGTATGCCGTGGAATACGACTAGTTGGTTGCCCCGCCGTGTACCGGATTTTATTGCTCAGCAGCATCGAGTGCATAGCGCATGATTATTCCGCATACCGAACTCGACCCTGATACATTGTACGCCGTGATAGAAAGTTTTGTGTTGCGTGAAGGCACGGATTACGGCATGGAAGAAGCCAGTATGGCTGAAAAAATCGCTCAGGTAAAAGCGCAACTCGATAGCGGCCACGCGGTGCTGGTGTATTCTGAATTACACGAATCAGTTGATATTCAGCCAGCAGAGCAATGGCGCAGCGCTAACCTTTAAAGCCTTTAGCCACTAAATACACTTCGCGAGAACGAGGTCGAGAGGCGGCGGGTTTACGCACGATGACTTGCTTAAAAGAACTGCGCACGTCTTTGACATATTCGTCATAGCCTACACCTTGGAAGACTTTGGCACAAAACGCACCATCAGGTTTGAGCACGTTGCGCGCCATATCCAAGGCCAACTCAACTAAATACATCGAGGCGTACTGGTCTGTCGTATTTACCCCACTCATGTTCGGGGCCATGTCTGACACCACTGTATCGACAGTATCATCGCCTAAGACGCGTAGGATCTTTTCATAAACAGCCGCTTCGGTAAAGTCACCTTGCACAAAATCCACGCCTACAATGCTATCCATGTGTAAAATATCCGATGCGAGTACGCGCCCGCGATCACCGACAATTTTGGCGAGGATTTGTGACCAACCACCGGGGGCTGAGCCCAAATCCATAACGGTATTACCGGGGCGGATGATGTTGTCTTTTTGATTGATTTCGAGCAGTTTATAACTGGCACGTGAGCGATAACCGTCGACCTGGGCTTGTTTGACATAAGGATCGTTGACGTGCTCTTCCATCCACTTTTTGCTGGTTTTTGATTTGGCCATAAATAGGTTCGACTTGTGCTATCGCTAATACAAAGCATATTGTAAACTTGCATCGGTAAAATGCAAAGCGAAGGTAGATGCGATGAAGCTCGATGATGTGAAAAAACTCCACCAAAAAAAGTATCGACAACAGTTTGGATACTATTTGGTTGAGGGCGAGCATCTGATTTTGGAGCTATTTAAAGCTGTTGAGTCGGTAGGGACTCACAGTGATATCCATCTGTATATCACCGAAGCACGTCAGGATTTTGCCCAACCATTTGCACAGCGCTGCACCATCCACACGGTCAGTAACAAGGTCATGCAACAACTCAGTGATACCAAAACGCCACAAGGGGTGGTAGCGAGGGTGCCACTACCTGATGCCAGCAGTGGGCAAGGCCTAGATGCAACGGCGACGGATGCTCAGTATATCTACCTTCACGAGATCCAAGACCCAGGTAACTTAGGCACGATCTTACGCAGTATGGCGTGGTTTGGCGACACGCATTTGTTACTCAGTCCCAATTGCGTCGACCCGTATAATAGTAAAGTCGTGCGTGCGAGTATGGGGGCGATTTTTCATACGCCAATTGAACAGGATGTGACGCTCGATATGCTCAATGAACGCTTTTCCAGCATCGCGTATTTAGATATGCAAGGTGAAGCGATGACGGCGCCATCGTTTAAACAATTTCCTTGTTATGTATTTGGCAATGAAGCGCGGGGTGTTCCGTTGGATGCGCTCAGTGATATTGATGCTCAAGCGTATACTATTCCAGGGTCTGGCAAAATCGATTCGTTAAACCTCGCCAGCGCAGTCACTTTGGCGTTGTTTTCCTTACAAAATTAAAGGGTATTGATAAGCATCAATGTGATCTTTTTGATGATGACGCACGAATAAATGTAAACATTCTGTTAATTTGTTGTTGATTTTATGCGAAACTCGTCTAGGATTAACAGCACTTTACTATTGAGAGTACATTTTATGGATCGCGGTTTTCATTCTTTTGTGGAGAAACATAAAAAAGCAGTTTTATGTTTGGTTGCAGTGATTGTACTACAGGTTCTGCACGTCACACTTAATCTTGGTTTGCCTGAATTACAAACTAGCGCGGCAATTAAGACCACCAACTTTGTTGATTTTAGCCTTAACTTAACCAGTGTGTTATTAGTGCTTGCTGCGATTTGGACTTATCTGTCTGATCCAGAATAATTCACAAGCCTTTCTTCAATAGATACCAATATGGCGCAGCCTCGGCAGCGCTTTTTATTAGGGTATGTTGCATAAAGTGGCAAAAATTAGGAATGTCACGCGTGGTAGCAGGATCGTCTGCTTTGATCAACAAGGTCTGCCCAACCTCAATGTCACGCATTTTTTTGCGAACTAACATTACCGGTTCTGGACAGCGAAGACCCAGTGCATCGAGCGTGTGATCGGCACTGGGTAGTTCTGATAAGGACGCGGTTGATGGTGTGTTCATAAGGCCTTAAGCAATACCGTATTGACTGCGATAGGCGCGCATCGCATCAAGATGAGTAGCCATGTCAGGGCGTGTTTCGAGATAGCTCATCAAATCTGCCATCGTAACAATACTCACCACTTTGGTACCAAAATCGCGCTCTACTTCTTGAATAGCGGAGAGTTCACCTTGGCCTTTTTCTTGGCGGTCAAGCGCGATCAATACGCCTGCTAGGTGCGCGCCTTGTGCTTGGATCAAGGTCATGGATTCGCGGATGGCGGTGCCGGCAGTGATCACGTCGTCTACCAACATGATATTACCCGATAATTCAGCGCCCACGGTATTACCCCCTTCACCATGGGTTTTGGCTTCTTTGCGGTTGAAGCAATACGGGGTATCGATATTGTGCTGGCTAGCTAAGGCCACTGCGGTGGTCGTCGCAATTGGGATCCCTTTATAAGCAGGGCCGAATAACACGTCATAATCGATACCCGAATCGACTAATGCCGCAGCGTAGCATTGCCCCAATTTGGCCAGATCGGCACCGGTATTAAACAGACCAGCATTAAAAAAATACGGACTGGTGCGACCGGACTTCAACGTAAATTCGCCAAAGCGTAATACATTGCGGTCGATCGCAAATTCGATAAATTCTTTTTGGTAAGCGTGCATGGGATACCTATTTGTTCAAAGCGAGTTGTTGCTGCGTGAAGACTTCGTACAATCCTTGTTTGGCAAGTTCTAACATGCTCATCATTTCTTCCATGCTGAACGGTTCGCCCTCAGCGGTGCCTTGGACTTCGATAAATTGACCCGTCTCGGTCATGACAACATTCATGTCGGTCTCGGCAATGGAATCTTCGGTGTATTCCAAATCAGCAACCGGTTCGCCGTTAACTACACCGACCGATACTGCGGCAATCATGTGCTTGAGCGGATTGGTTTTGATAATGCCTTTGCCACGCATGTGATTGATAGCATCGACTAAGGCAACACAGGCACCTGAGATGGAAGCAGTGCGAGTACCACCATCGGCTTGGATCACATCACAATCAAGCGTAATGGTGTTTTCACCGAGGAGTTTGAGATCAACTGCTGCCCGTAACGAACGTGCGATAAGACGCTGGATCTCTAAAGTGCGTCCGCCTTGTTTGCCACGTGCGGCTTCACGACCTGAGCGAGTATGAGTAGAGCGCGGTAACATGGAGTACTCCGCGGTGATCCAACCTTCGCCTTTGCCCTTCATAAAACGTGGGACACCTTCCTCGACAGTAGCGGTACAAATGACTTTAGTGTTGCCAAACTCAACTAATACCGAGCCCTCAGCATGGCAGGTGAACTGGCGTGTGAAGGTCACAGGACGAATTTGACTAGGGGTACGGCCATTTGGGCGCATAGAATTTCCTCGGGGATACGGGTATTGAAAGTGTGAATTATAACGCAGTTGAGGGGGCGTCGTCATTAGACAAAGCGATTAAATTTGTGAGCAAGGATAGGATGTAGTCTTTGGTGCGGTGTATTTCTTAGTGGGTGTGATACACTGTGAATGAACTTGAGATAATCATCAATGAGCACATTATCTCGTTCAATTTTTTTATCGAATATTTGAAGGAGAACACTGTGATCTACAGTATGACCGCTTTTGCCCGTCGTGAATTAAAAGCTGACTGGGGCAGTGCCGTGTGGGAAATCCGCTCGGTCAACCAACGCTATTTAGAAACCTTTTTCCGCTTCCCTGAGCAGTTTCGCAGTTTAGAGCCGATTTTGCGTGAGCGTTTTCGCAAGCGTTTGCAACGGGGTAAGGTAGAATGTCAGCTGCGGTTTATGCCGGCACAAAATACAGCAAACGCATTGAGTATTAATCATGCGCTAGCTGAGCAAGTCGTACAGGCGGCTGAGTCTTTACCCATCCAAGGGCCTGCGAGTTTAAACCGTCTAGAAGTGTTGCAATGGCCAGGCGTGGTTGAGGCACAAGAGGCGGATATGGACGTGATCCAAAAAGACTTGCTGCAAGAGTTTGATTTGACGGTCAAAGACTTTCTAGCCGCTCGCGCATCCGAAGGCGAAAACCTCAAAGCGATGATTGAACAGCGCTTACAGGCTATCACTGAAGAAACGAATAAAGTGGCCGCGCGCATGCCTGAGGTGTTGCAATGGCAACAAGATAAAATCCGCAACAAATTTGCAGAAGTAAATATTGAAGTAGACCACACCCGTGTGGAGCAAGAATTGGTCTTACTCGCACAAAAACTCGACGTAGCTGAGGAGCTAGATCGCTTGCATAGTCACGTGGGCGAAACCCAGAATATCTTGAACAAAGGGGGCGCTGTGGGTCGTCGTTTGGACTTTATGATGCAAGAGTTCAATCGCGAGTCCAATACCCTAGGGTCGAAGTCCATCAATGCCGAGATCACCCAAAGTGCGGTGGAGTTGAAGGTGTTGATTGAGCAAATGCGAGAGCAGATCCAGAATATCGAATAATATCCTGAACAATCCGTAGACATCCGTAAAGTCCTTTTATATAAAGGACTTTTTTATTTTTCAGTCCAAGGAAGTCTTCATTAATCTAGCCAAATCCATTAATAATCGGTGGGTAAATTGGTGGGCAAAAATGTATTTACTTACCTGAAAGTGGTGGGTATTATCTTCCTATCTACAACTAGTCGTGAAGCATTATGAGTACCGCAGGTAAGCTCACTGTCAAAACAATTCAGTCAAAAGTTAGCAAGAATGATGTTGGGAAACATGCCGATGGTGGGGGGCTATATTTTGTCGTTCCAAAGTCAGGCACGCCTTACTGGATGCTCAGGTACACGTATAATAAAAAGCGTAAAGAAATGACTCTGGGCAAGTTAAATGACCTGAGTCTCCAAGACGCTAGATATGAAGCAAGTGCTAAAATGAAACTAACCAGAGATGGTAAAGACCCACTTCTGGAAAAGAAGCGTGCTGAACAAGAATCCATTGTCACGGTGAATGATTTGTTTGAGGACTGGTTTGTAAGCGTGATCCAAAGAATCAAAAACAGTCAAATTCCTGAACGTGTTTACAAAAAAGACATCGCTCCGGTTTTAGGTGAAATAAAGTTGGACCAGGTATCTGCTAGAGACATCCGTACAGTCTTGAGCAATATTAGTGAGAGCGGGCGAGCAACTATCGCTAACGATGCTCTAGGTTACTGCAAACAGTTATTTAATCATGCAGTAAAACTAGACTTACTCCAATATAACCCTGCACTCGCATTTTCTTACAAAGACGCAGGTGGTACCGAGCAAGCTAGGGAACGCGCCTTGACTGAAGAAGAACTAGGTGTATTCCTTAAGGCGGCAAAAAAGCATATTAAACAGTTTGGTCAGGATAATTACCTAGCTGTATTGTTGCTAGTTTGTTTAGGTGTCAGGAAATCAGAGCTCTGTGAGGCAAAGTGGGAAGAGTTTGACCTAGATGCTGCTGTATGGAAGTTACCCGCTGCAAGAAGTAAAACTAGTGTAGGCATTGATATTCCATTGGCGCCACAAGTAATTGAATGGCTTAATGAGCTAAAAGTGCGAGCTTGTGGTTCAGAGTACGTATTTCCAAGCCGTAGAAGTAGCAAGTCACCTCATATGGGCTCAGATACGCTAAACAGAGCTATATCTAAGATGTTTGGTAGGGAAGTTAGGCAATCGAAGCATTCTAAGAACCTGATGGGCGATATGGAGTATTTTACAGTGCATGACTTACGTAGAACGTGTCGAACACTGTTAGCAAAACTAGGCACCTCAAGTCATGTGGCGGAGAGGTGTCTTAATCACAAGCTGAAAGGTGTTGAGGCGGTATATAATCAGCATGATTACTTTGAGGAGAGAAAAAAGGCACTGTGTCAACTTTCAGAAAATGTCAACAACTTAACTGTCTAATTAAAAAAGTTCTCTTTTTACATGTCGATTACGATCATTGTGCATTAACCAATTTGTTAGGTTGGTAATACCTAGAAGGGGTGCAATACGACGTTTTATGTGAACGCGTAAACTTACCGTCAAGTGCACAATTCAAAATTAGAAATTATGCTGCCAATCTTCGTTTAAATTCACTCGGTGGTAAATTACCAAGTGATTCATGTGGTCTTTCTTCGTTGTAGCTCATCATCCAACCCCAGCTCAGCTCACGGATTTGTTCAAGATTTGAGAACAGATGTGGGTCTAGTACTTCAGTCCGGTACGAACGATTAAACCTTTCAATAAATGCATTTTGATTTGGTTTGCCTGGTTGTATATAAGCAATTTCCACATCATTTGCTTTACACCAGTCCATAAATAACTGAGAGGTCATTTCACTCCCATTATCGACTCGAATCATTTTCGGCAGTCCTCGCTGGTCTTTAAGCGCTTCTAAAGCTCTCACAACCCGACTTGCTGGTAACGACACATCTATGACAATATCCAATGCCTCGCGCACACCTTCATCAATAATATTCAGTACGCGATAACGTGTACCGTTATATAAGGCATCGCTCATAAAATCGAATGACCAACTGTAATTTGTCTGTGCTGGGACGTCCAAGGGGGCTGGAATACGCTCTGGTAGCCGCTTCTTCGTTCGCCGCTTCTGGTTAAGTTTCATTGCACAATACACTCGCCAGACACGTTTAAAGTTCCATGGGTGACCATCTAAACGTAACCGGTGAAAACACTTCCAAAAGCCCCAACGTGACTTGCTCGGATCGCTGACAATGTCGTTTAAAGCATCAATCACGGGTTGATCACGCTTTAGTTGGTTCTTCTTCGGATCAGGCCGATACCAACTGCGCCTTGATAATCCAGTAAAACGGCAAGCACGTGAAATCGACAATTGCCATACAGAAATCAAAAAATCAGTCGCCCATCGTCGATTGCTAGGCGTTATAGCTTTCCCAGTAAATCCTTAACCGCTTGGTTTTCTAGGGCCATATCTGCATACATACGCTTGAGACGAGCGTTCTCAGCCTCTAACTCTTTGAGTCGCTTCAAATCTGATGCAGCCATACCGCCATATTTACTGCGCCAATGATAGAACGTAGCACTGCTAATTCCGTGTTCTCGACAGATGTCATTCACTTTTTGACCTAACTCAGCCTGCTTCAAAATAGCGACAATCTGAGACTCGGTAAATTTTGACTTCTTCATAGGTTCCTCCAATGGTTACATTGTGGCAGAAACCTCTAATTATTGCTTGTGTCTTTTTAAGGTAAGTTTACGGGACTTTGAAAAAAATTCGCCAGTCCCGTGCGGGACTTTGGAAAAAGATTTGACCGCATACAGGCTAAAGCATTGATTTGTAT
>JBEVCF010000042.1:2882-5122 GCA_040514355.1 Glaciecola sp. | reverse complement strand
GTCTTTTTAAGGTAAGTTTACGATTTTAGTTAGTTTATCTAACTAAGAGGTGTCTAGTAAATCAGTTTCGATTCAGTTGATGTAAAGAAAAAGCCCTTAAAAGAGCTTTGTAGAATTGATTTATTTGATTGATAGGCCAAACGTGAAACACTAATCAAATATTTTTGGTTAGATTAGACAAAATACCACAGTCTTTAATCTTTCTATTGGATGTACAAGAGTTTGCCATTTGGGTTAGGCTTTCTCTCAAGGCATTGAGTTCAGAAATTTTGACCGTAATCTGTTGTAAATGCTCGTCAATAATGGCATTTACAGAATCACAACTTTGCTCTGGCTTTTCTTTACTTTCAAGTAAGAAATTAATTTCTTGAATCGACATATCGTGTGCGCGGCACTGTTTAATGAAAATTAATCGATCAACAGTTGTTTGATTATACAATCGATAGTTACCTTCTGAACGCTCTGGTTTGGGGAGTAGCTTTTTACGCTCATAGAATCGTATTGTCTGAATGCTACAACCCGTTAATCCTGCAATTTCGCCTATTTTCATATTAAGTTATATTTTCACTTGACCCTATACCAAGTATAGACTTTATAGTTTAAGTATCAAATACGTGCGAGGTGTGTTTTATGAGCGGTTGTGGTTGCGAAGTTGAATTAAAAGATGCACAACAAAAGTATGTGCTTTATTGGCTGCTCGGCATCAATGCAGTTATGTTCATCGCTGAGATAACTGTAGGTCTATATGCCAATTCGACAGCGTTAATAGCAGATTCAATGGACATGCTTGCTGATGCAATTGTCTATGGCATTGCTCTTTATGCAGTAAGTAGAACATTAAAACATAAAGCCAATGCTGCTCTTATTAGTGGCTATTTTCAGCTAACGCTTGGTTTATTGATAATCTTTGACATAGCAAGAAGAATACTCGGAGAAGGTGAACCACACTCTTGGTTTATGATCGGCTTTGGTTTTATCGCATTAATAGCGAATGTTATTTGTTTAGTTTTAATAAGAAAGCATAACAATGGTGAAGTGCATATGCGTGCAAGCTGGATATTTTCCGCCAATGATGTGATCGCAAATATCGGTGTTATTGCTGCTGGTGTTCTGGTGATGCTACTTGATTCGCGTTGGCCTGATATTCTTATAGGTAGTGTCATTGCCATCTTAATTTTAAGAGGCGCTTATCTAATTATTACTGATGCGAAGAAGGAACTTAGCAATGTTGAATCAACAAGCGAAAATAGCAGCTGTAGTGGAAGTAAATCAAAATCATGTTCTTGATGGAGAGTGGTAATGAGTGTCAGTCATTTAGATAAAACACAAATATTAGACTTCGATGATTACACCATTCAATCGCTGCTAGCAGAGCGAAATTGGCAAGCTTTAGATGATTACAACAAGATAGGCGCTGCTTACACCTTTGTGAAAGACGAAATTCAGTTCGGTTACAACCGCAGTGACGATATAGCCGCAAGTGAAGTATTAGCTGATGGCTATGGACAGTGTAATACCAAGGGAAACTTGTTGATGGCTCTATTACGGGCACTTGGCATTCAATGCCGATTTCATGGTTTCACGATTGATCAACAACTCCAGAAAGGCGCTATTCCCTCTTATGTATTTTGGCTTGCCCCAAAATACATTATCCATAGCTGGGTTGAAGTTTTCTTTAATGATGAGTGGATCAATTTAGAAGGCTTTATTCTCGACGAAGCTTATCTAAGTTCTATTCAATCCAAATTCAGTCAAGCTAAAGATAGTTTTTGTGGTTATGGTATCGCTACGACCTGCATAAAAAATCTAGAGACTAACTGGGCAGGGAAAGATACTTATATCCAAAAAGAAGGCATACACGACGACTTTGGTCTATATGATTCACCCGATGAATTCTATACTGAGCAGGGAACCAATCTAACGGGTATAAAACGTTGGGCGTACCAAAACTTTATCCGCCATATCATTAATTGGAATGTACAAAGGCTTAGAGGTAAAAATGTAAGCGCCGAGGCTCAACATGCATAGCCACTCTCACGGTCATAATCACACTCACAATGATGAGGACGCTTCGAGACGTATTGGTTGGGCTTTTTTTCTCAACCTCACGTTTACCATCATCGAATTTATCGGGGGTTGGTTAACCAATAGTACGGCAATCATGGCAGATGCTATCCATGATTTAGGAGATAGCATTTCCATAGGCACCGCATGGGGATTAAATAAGCTCAGTAACAAGC
>JBEVCF010000042.1:0-2872 GCA_040514355.1 Glaciecola sp. | reverse complement strand
CCTCTAGCCAGTTTTCATATGGATACAAGCGCTTTTCATTACTTGGCGCATTGATTAACGGTTTGGTATTAACTGTTGGCTCTATTTTTATACTAATTGAGGCTATACCAAGATTAGCTAACCCCGAAATGCCTCAAGTCGAAGGAATGCTCTTATTAGCTATTTTTGGCATGGTGGTAAATGGTTACGCTGCCTATAAGCTAAGTCATGGAAAGACCCTAAATGAACGAGTTTTAAACTGGCACTTGCTTGAAGACGTTTTAGGCTGGATAGCTATTTTTATCGTATCAATTGTATTGATGTTTGTTGAGTGGCCTATACTCGACCCTATTTTATCGATTTGTTTTACTCTTTTTATTTTATTTAACGTTGTAAGAACATTGAAATCGACACTTATGCTGTTCTTACAAGCGACACCAGATATTGAGCTTATTGAAAGTATTAAATCGAAAATAGTGTCTAAAGCCATTGTGGGTGAAGTACATCATTTGCACATCTGGTCACTTGATGGTGAAAACAACGTTTTAACCGCTCATATTGTTTTAAACACTGAAATATCTAACAAAGAACTGAAATCGTACAAACTAGAGTTACAGCATGAGCTTAAAGAGTTTGATTTTGCTCATACAACAATTGAGATTGAGTTTATGAACGAGACATGTCGTGACGCAAGCTAATTGATAGTGTTAACATTGGCATAACTAAGAGAACATTGAACAAAATGAATATTAAACAATTTCCTGCATACATCATGATAGTGCTGATACTACTTCAGTCATTTTCTGGTGTGGCAAAAATTGCTAATATTCATATTGTTGATTCCGAGCATATAAAAACCGAGCATGTTCATGCTTTAGATGACCATATTCCTTCTGAACAATTAATACAATCATCAGCAGATAATGACCAACACAACCCCGCTGATTGTCATCATTGCGGACACTGCAATGGCTCGCATGTACAGTTTGCTACACACATCTACATCAGTGAGAATTTTGATTTCAAATCAAATCATGCCTTTGATTACTTAAAAGTAGTCATTGAAGCTCCCCTTTCAAGATTGCTTCGACCTCCCAAGAGTTAGTCCTTTTATTTAATTAGCGCGTTAGGCGGCAAGCCTTCGCTCCTTTCATAAAATAAACAGGACAAAATATGAACATGTCTTATCTTAAGGCTCCCGTGTATGCTTGGAAGAAAGTAAAACGGTTGCTTCTGGTGTCACTTTTGGTGACGACCAATAACGCAGTTGCAAATGACTTATCCATTGATTCAGTTTCATTATCAGATGCGATACAACGAACACTTGCAAACAACCCACAGTTAACGGCTTTTGAATACAAACAAAAGCGCTTAGACGGCGAGTTAGCTACCGCAGGATTAAAACCTGAATATAACATCAGTGTTGAATTGGAAAACTTTGCAGGTACAGGCGATGTATCTGGATTCAACGACGCTGAATTAACCTTATCGATATCTTCCGTAGTGGAGTTGGGAGATAAGGTAAATAGCAGAAAGTTTTATGTTAATGCCCAACAGCAAGCTATAGCGGTTGATAAAAGAATACAAACACTCGATATTTTGGGTGAAGTAGCAACACGCTATATCGATGTTTTGACCTTACAACAAGTCAATCTTGTTAATGAAAATGCAGAAAAGTTAGCACGAGAAACCTACCAAACTGTCTCCAAAAAAGTCCGCATTGGTTCAGCACCGTCATCAGAGCAAAAGCGAGCTGAAGCTGCTCTGGCAACAGCTCGACTAAAGACGTTAACCATTGCCAAGCAATTAGAGGCCAGTATTCGTAAGTTAGCTATTATGTGGGGAGAGCAATCACCGCAATTCTCTCGTGTATCAGGCGATTTATTTGCATTTCCCAAAACAATATCGCTCGAATACATCATGGCTCAACTTTCTCAAAGCCCTCATATATTAGCTTATGCAGAGCAATCGAGGATTCAGCAAGCTCAATTACAATCAATTAACACGCAAAGCCACGCTAATATAACGTGGAGCGCAGGTATAAAAAGACTTGAAGGTAGCAATGACACTGCGTTGGTTGCAGGGTTTAGCGTCCCTCTGTTTACGAGTGATAGAAACAGAGGCAATTATCAATCTCAAAAAGCAAAACTCGATGAAGTTGAGCAGCAAAAGAAAGCAAGTGAACGAGCAATTTACAGCCAATTAGCGACATTTTATGCGGCTCAGGAAGAGGCTCGTCTTACGGTTAATAGCTTACAAACCAACACTATCCCCCCTCAAGAAGAGGCGTTGTCCTTAGTTCAAAAAGCCTATTCAGACGGGCGATTTAGTTATTTGGAGCTAGTTTCAGTGCAAAAAGAGCTTATTGATATGCAATACACACTTATTTGGGCGGCAAGTGAAGTACACAAGCAAAGTGCTGCCATTGAAGCGTTGTCAGGCATTCCGTTAATTTCTTTTTCCGAACAAACAGCAAGCCAACTTTCTAGCTTTATTGAGAATTAATCATGAATACGACCAAAATATTAAAATTAGCCGTTAGCCTTATCAAGTTAATGCTTGTTGTAATTGGCTTAACCTCTATCACAACTTCAGCCAGCGAACGCCATGAGCATAAACATGAGCAAAACAACAAACAGCACCAGGAGCATGTCCATCAACATGAAAAACATAGTCAGCTAGGTGAAGGCGGCGTGCATAAGAACGGCCATGAGTATGAAGGCCATAATCACCAAGGTGAACAAGAAGGTGGAGATGATCACGCAGGTGAATTTGTGTCGATGCCTGCTGAAATGGCCAAACAAAATGGTATCAAAACAATCACAGTCACCAGCGGGGTTATTCGTGAAGAAGAAGTTGTATACGGAAAAATCGTTGCCGACCCAGCCTCTCT
>JBEVCF010000041.1:0-3078 GCA_040514355.1 Glaciecola sp. | reverse complement strand
AACCAAAACAACTCACAATGACGCGTTTTGGCGCAGTGTTAACATAGTGATACAAACCTATCTCACACTGGTTTTCTGACACACTAAAACCAGGTTTGAGTGCATTCGTCGAGTCACATACCATGGCGGTGATAGACTCTCTCGCTAGCTGTTTGAAATGATCGACATTTAGGACATTTTCAACCACTGGATGATGGTCGATTTTCCAGTCTCCGGTATGAAACACTGCACCAACATCCGTGCGAATAACAATGCCATAAGGCTCTGGAATTGAATGCGTGATCCCTAACCATTCACACTCAAAATCCCCAATATAAAACTTATCCTTATGATCAACAATGACGATAGGGACATCTTCTGCAAAATCCGTCTCACTGAGCTTGCGTTTTAATACTTCAGCGGTGAACGCTGTGGTGTAGATGGGTTTGCGCAAGCGTGGCCACAAATAGGGAATAGCGCCCAAGTGATCTTCATGCGCATGGGTAATAATAATGCCTTGCAGTTGGTCTCGACGTTCTTCGATAAAAGAAGGATCGGCGGCAACCAGTGGATGACGCGTTACCCGCTCGTCTTTGTCGTAATCGGGATTGATGGGCGCTGAAAACGTAAGACCACAATCCACCATCAGCCATTGCCCCGCATGGCCGTACAGATTGAGATTCATACCGATTTCTCCGGTCCCACCCAGTGGCAGGTACCAGAGTTGGTTGTTTGTAGGTGTAATAACGCAGATCCTTTATGTAGGTTTCATGTTTATATGCAAAACTGAGCCAAAAAGGACATTTTTATAATGCATTTATTTGGGTATTCAACCAATTCATTCGCGTTTCAAACCAAGCTTGTAAACGCCCTACTTCAGCATCATACGTGTCTAACACCACTGGATTGGGCCAAACATAGATACCAATAGTTTGCCACACCGCATCATTCTCTGCTTGCGCATATTGGAGTTTACCAGCAAATTCATCCATTTTTGATACAATATAGGCCTGCTGACTTCTATAAAATGCAAAGCGTGTTTTCACTTTTTCGACAAAAGCAGGATCTTGGAACAGACGTTCAAACCATGGGTTAAACTTGATCCACCACCCTTCAGGAAACTCGGGATCGGCATAATCAACATTACCAAATGATAAATCAAAGTCCCATAACGGACCCATTTTTATCTTCTGGCCTGGGACTACGTGAAAGTAAATGCTCGAAAAGAATCGCGAATCAACATTTTTGGTAATTTCACTAATCAGGTACCAATCAATAAAACTGTCTACGTCAATATGGCGTGCATAACCACTTTGAGGATCTGTAAAATTGGATGAGAAAAGTGTGTTTTCAAATTCGTTTACCAAACGTGAAATGTATTGATATTGCGCATCACCTTCTACAACATCCGGTGCTTTAATATTGACCAAAAACTGCCCCGTATAAAAGTAAACATCATCGGGATCTAATCTTTCAAGTTGGTCTATTTCTAGCAAAAATCCGTCATCACCGATGTTAACGCGATCACTGCCTTCTTCTACTTTTTGAGTTATATGATAGGTGCCGACATACTCGTCATTTAAGAAAAGCTCGGCAAATTCAGAGTCTGGTGTCCAATCGAGTTGGCTAATGTAACCAAGCTCAAACGCCATGCGGTTACGCAGCATTGTCTTATCGGCATATTCAGCAAGAAACAACCATTTTTTATCGTTTTCCATATCCAAGAACGCCGCTTTGTCTGCGAGTTTCATCTGATAGGGTTTTTTGGGCATGGCCCAGGTTGAATTGCCACGACCACGTATTTCCATAGGCACTACAGGTAAATCTGACACAATGCCATTACCAAATACCCCCACTGTTCCTGTCGTATAATCCTCACGATTCGTGATCGGTAACCCATTGTCAGTCGTCATGTTGATAATGGGTAATCCAGTGAATTGCATCACCTCTACAGTGTAGGTTTTGCTATCACCTTCCGCATTGACCACTGTGTAAGTAACTGGGTCTGAAAAGTTATGAGTGGTTTCCCCTGAAACCTGAGCAACGTTATTCACCAAAACCTGCTCGCCAGTAAAGCTGAACGTTGGGGCCAAGCTCGTCACATCGATTGGCCTCGGCGTACGCAAAAATACACGGTTTTCCGTAATTTGGGATTGGATTGCCACATCGAGTTCAGTGTTAATGTCTGGCAAAAACAAAAAAGTGTTCAGTTGCGGATCCGGCGCCGCTGGTGTGACAACAACGGGGGTCTGGTTCGGTTCACTACTACTGCCTCCCCCACAAGCAGATACAAAACACACGACACCGACACAACACAACAAACGTAAGTAAGGCTTAAGAACAGCAGAATCAACCATAGAAGATCTCAAATTATCTTATTATTATTTTGCTAGTTTACTTAAAATAACAAAATAATGTAAGGACTGACTAACAAGCGGCCTATTTAACTGTCAACGGATGTTGTGACTACCAAAGTGTAGCATCAGACAATGCTTTTACACAGGTGAATGGATGTTTTTGAGCGCCTATATCATTGTCATTTAGCATTAACGCTTGCCATCCGAATGTGTATTCAAGCGGGTATGGCGGAATAAAGTGTTTACCTAGATCAGCATTAAACCCATATCTTCCATAGTAATCTGGATCACCATATACCAACAAGGCATCAACGTGCTTCTCGGTAAAGTATGCTTTAGCGGATGCGATTAATTGTGTCGCAAGTCCTTTCTTTTGATACGATTCATGTGTTGCTAGTGGCGCTAAAATGTAAGCCGATAGCTCTGTATTATCAGAGAAAAAGACGGGAGAAAACCCAACTGCACTGACTATTTTCCCATTTAACTCATATCCTATGCAGTAATTAGATTCATGCGTGCTATCTGTAATCAGCTGCGAGATGACGGGAAATGTGACTGGCGCTTCTTCTGCTGAAAATGAATGGAAAAACGTTTCTTTTATGTCAACTAAGTCACTTTCGTTTAGTTTTCTTATCATTCTTGTCTAACCAATGTACGAGTTTTATTCTACCCACTTCTTTTGCTTCTACATCATTAATTCTTATTACATTTTAAATGAGATACGTGGCACAGATATGAAAGT
>JBEVCF010000040.1:3803-12043 GCA_040514355.1 Glaciecola sp. | reverse complement strand
GTGTGGCACTGTCAATGCTCATAATGATATTAGTGGTGCTAGTCGTGATGATAGTGTTGCTATATCAATGTTAGTCGGGCCCATCTCTGGGCTGATTCTAAGGTAGCTTCGATGCAATGTTAAGGGGCAAAGAATCGTGCAGTTTACCTTTACCATCTACATAAACTGCACATTATATGGGGTTAATGTGAAACGGTCCGCAATATGCGTCTGCGCCAACAGATTATAAGGCCTAAAAACGCCATGTAAAAATGCGTTAGCGCTGCACCTTGACGTTCTTGAGGCGCATCTTCACTGTTATCACAGCTTTCAATTTCGCCATTTGCTATAGGCGATAATTTTACTGCAACGACTTTGTCTACGAGAACAGGTTCACCATTGTCATCAACAACTAACTCACCTGACAAATCTCTAGATTGGCGCGTGACTAAAGCATTCGCAAGGATAATATTGTCGTTGTTAATCGCGTTTGCACCAACGATGGTGTAAGGTGAATCACATGGAAGCCAGTCGTTCAAATTAACAAAGTCATCGTTATTAAAATCATATAAGAAAGCATTACGTCGACGTATGCTCCCTTGTGTAGTATCAAACTCAACTTCTGCTTCACCGACGATCAAATTACTATCGTTGATATCTTTGGGTTCACTGGCTGAACCCGGGAAAAAATCGCTAGGCAAGTGCAATGTTTGATTGGATATGTCGTAAATATAGAGTTTACGTCGGGCACTACCATTGACCGTTTGAGTCACCGTACCGGCAATTAAATTGTTGTTATTAATTGCAGTTGCCGAAGATGCAACATAGTCTTCCTTGCTCAAAAATTCAATGGTCTCTCCGTCTTGATACATGACAGCTGTAATGACCGAACGCGTGTTTTCTTTTACGCTTTGAGACTCGCCAACTGCAATACCACTGTCATTAATATCAAATGCGGTATTATAAAATACAAAATCATCTATATTATCGTTGTCGGCAAATACTTCTGAAGGCACAAAGGGTAAATCGAACGTCTGCGTTGAAATGAGCGTGCCAGCATTGTCTAATTGCCAAATGGTGGCTCTGCGGTCGGTGCGTTGAAGATACGTTGATTCTGCAGCAATACGCGCAAGACAGACACTTAATGGCTGATCGCCAAGCGTTTCTGGATCATTACACGCATCGACCAAATCAGTAAGTTGTTGGTTGGCTCTTACCGTGGAAAACCCAACCACTTGCATATTGGCATTGATAGCATAGGCTTCACTGACACCGCCAGCCAAATCCATCGCTGGGGGGAGCTGTGTAACCGTTGAGCCTACTTGGAAAAACGCACGACGCGAAAAGTCGCTGACAACATACGTTAAATCGACCTCTTCAGCGTTGGTATAATTAATCTTGTAGAACACATCTTCACTTGTACCAACCACCATATTATCAGCTGTGATATGTCTGGCAATCACGTCATTGGAAAACGTAAAACCATTCGTGTCGGCAGTTTGTTGGTCAAACCCCGTCACGCGAGTGTTCGTTTGATCAACAATAAATGATTGATACAGCGCAAACTGCTGAGCAAAAAGTGAGTTTTGACGAGAAGCTGAACGCGCTAGCGACACCAAGTATTCATAATCAGCTTTGTTGGGATTCCCTGCTCTAGCTGACTCAATATCAGTTAACGCGTCAATGATCGTTTGATTTTCGAAATTGATCAACGAAACGTCTAATGGCGGTAAATATGCATCTTGTACTGCGACCAGTGCAGTGCCCGTTGGACTTAATGCTTGTGCAAAGGTGTTTACGCCTAGTGTGGATGTAGAAAGCTCCTCTACTTCGTATTTTGCGGCTAAGGCTGAGGTAGACAGCACCGAGCAAGCTAAAGCGATATACGTTAGACGTGTACGAAAAGGCGAAAAAAATGGCTTGCTTGAGGACAACACGTTCATATAATTCCTGTACTTCATATTATTTTTATAAGTTTTCTTGTAACGCTTCAAGTTCATCCCAGCGCGTGTAAGCAGTGTCTAATTCAGCCTGTACGGTCGCTAAACGATCGATGACAGGTTGCGTATCTGCTGGCGCTTGAGTGAAAAAATCCGCTTGACTCATTTGCTGCTCTAGCTCATTCACTTCACTTTCGAGCTGTTCGATCAGTTCGGGCAGTGCAGCGAGCTCACGACTATCTTTGTATGATAGCTTTTTCTTTTGCTTAACAACAGGTTTTGTTTCAGCCTTAGGACTCTGCGTGCTCGATTTAGTTCCGGTAGAGGTCAGTTTTGCTTCATTTTCACGATACCATCGTGCAGCATCACTATATCCACCCACAAATTCTGTGATCACACCATCGCCTTCAAAGACGAGACAAGACGATACGACATTATCGACAAATTCACGGTCATGACTAACGAGAATAACCGTACCAGGATACTCTACGAGCATCGATTCGAGTAGCTCTAAAGTCTCAACATCCAAATCGTTAGTCGGTTCGTCGAGAATCAATACGTTACTTGGACGGATCATCAGTTTAGCAAGCATGAGACGGTTCTTTTCGCCTCCAGAGAGCGAGCTTACTGGTGCCTGAATACGGTCAGGGGCGAATAAATAGTCTTGCAAATAAGAGATCACATGACGGGTTCGACCGTTAATCATGACTTCTTGTTTACCATCAGCGACACAATCGACCACTTTTTGATTGAGATCTAAAGCATCTCGATGCTGATCAAAATAAGCCACTTCGAGATTGACACCTTGGATAACCTTGCCCTGGTCTGGGGTTAACTCGCCCATGAGCAATTTAATCAGTGTCGATTTGCCACATCCATTGTTGCCGATAAAGGCAATTTTATCACCCCGTAAAATGTTGACGGATAAGTCATTAACGATACATTGCCCACCGATACTATAAGCGATATGTTCAGCTTCAAACACGCGTTTGCCGGAGGCTTGTTGGCTTTGCGTTTCGATTTTTGCAGTGCCTTGTACTTGCCGTCTGGCTCGGTGTGTTTCACGCAGTTTTTTTAAGGCGCGCACGCGTCCTTCATTGCGTGTTCGACGTGCTTTTATCCCTTGGCGGATCCAGACTTCTTCTTGCGCAAGTTTTTTATCAAATTCTGCATTTTGTTTTTCTTCGACGTCTAAATCATGCGCTTTTTGTTCGAGATAGGTTGCATAGTCACCCGGATAAGAAACCAGTTTGCCACGGTCCAAATCGACAATGCGTGTTGCAAGGGAGCGAATAAACGCACGGTCGTGTGAGATAAACACAATCGCACCCGAGAACTGCTTTAACGCTTGTTCTAACCACTTGATCATATCGATATCTAAGTGGTTGGTCGGTTCGTCTAAAAGCAAAATATCAGGCTGTGCGACTAGTGCTCTAGCCAAGGCCGCTTTGCGTCGCCACCCTCCAGACAAACTGGATAACATCGTGTCAGGTTGGAGTTGTAGCATGGTTAACGTGGCTTGGATATTTTGTTCAAACTGCCATGCATTTTGGCTGTCTAATGCTTCTTGGCACCGGGTTAGTTTAGCGAGATTTTGTTCAGACGGGTCGTTGGCCACTGCATGGGTAAGATGATTAAACGTTTGCAACAGTTGCCCTACTTCACTTAAACCTTCAGCAACATAGTCGAATAGAGATGTCTCAACACTGCTGGGGGGATCCTGCGGTAAGCGCGAAATGGTGTAATTATTGTCAATGATCCGCTGACCATCATCTAAACCAATAGCGCCTTCTATGACTTGCATCAGCGTCGATTTGCCCGAACCATTACGTCCTACAATACAGACCCGCTCGCCTTCTTGTAGATTAAAATCAACCCCATCAAGTAATGGCGGGTGCCCAAAAATGACAGACCCTTGTTTAATTTGTAACATCGCTTTCCTGTAAAAATTCGGCTACTTGTTCAGTGGTAAACGGCCAGTACAACGCAACATTTGTCTTGGTATTGAGTAGCACTGGAATAAATGCGCCATAGTGGTGATAGAGGTTGGTATCGCTTTTTACATCGACCAAGCCAAAGTCATGCTCAGTTGACATAGCTTCAAGGATCGCCATTGCATCCTCACACAAGGCACACTCAGAGCCTGTTATAAGACAAAACTGTGGCGCGCTCATACTGCTTTTACCATGCGCCAGCACTGATGGATTTTGGGATTGCGCGCAAAGTCTTCGGTCAAGGTTTGATGACTGATGTTCTCCACCTCTAAACCAAGTGTCTGGATAGCAGATAAATCGAGTTTAAACGTACGCAAATTATTAGAAAAATAAATCATCCCACCTGGATTGAGGCAGCGTACAGCATCGGCGAGCAGTGCGACATGGTCACGTTGCACATCCCACGTGCCAGACATGCGCTTGGAATTCGAAAACGAAGGTGGATCAATAAAGATCAAGTCATAGCGTTGATGATTGTTAGCCAACCACTCGAGACAATTCGCTTGAATAAATTCATATCCACCACTTAGACGATTTAGACGGAAATTGTCTTTGGCCCAATCTAGATAAGTATTAGACATGTCCACGGTTGTGATGGCTGTTGCGCCGCCTTTTGCTGCATGCACAGAAACTGAGCCGGTATAAGCAAATAAGTTTAATACTCGTCGTCCTTTCGCATCTTGTTTGACCAATTGACGTGTGTTGCGATGATCGAGAAATAATCCTGTGTCTAAGTAATCGGTCGGATTAATATAAAATTCCGCGCCATGTTCATACACCGTAATGCGGTTTTGTTGCTGACTCACGCGCTGATATTGCTTTTTGCCCTTTTGTTGCTCACGCACTTTGAGTGCAATTTTTTTGGTATCCACCCCCAAAATCAGCGGCAGTTGCAACAACACATCATGCAGTCTGCGCCTTGCTTTTTCTGCTGGAATGTCTTTTGGTGGCGCATATTCTTGTACGACTACCCAATCGGCATAACAATCAATAGCACAGTTGTAATCAGGTAAGTCTGCATCATAAATGCGATAGGCATTGGTATCTGCGCGTTTGATGAACGGTTTCAGTTTCTTGAGATTTTTGCGCAAGCGATTAGCGAAATCTTGTTGTCCACTGTGCTGTTCTACGACCTCACAGTTTGCGCTATCAATGACATAGTTCACTAATTTACACTCAAGTTTACCATTGTTAAGCGCATATTCTTTTTTGCTGCGCAGACGCAACTGTCGCAACAATTCTCGGTTAGATGACAACAGTGACACTCGCCAGCCTGCAAAATGCTGTTTGAGATGATCCCCAAACTGTTGGAACATCGGAAGTAAACCCGCCAAGTCACCAAGACGCTCACCGTAAGGAGGATTACTCACAAGAAACATTGGTTGGGTTGCCATACCACTTTCATCCAATGTCACGGGCGCATCAGTCGTGAATTTTAATGCGTCTTTTTGACTGAATGTAATTTGATCAAATACACCTGCGTTATCCGCATTGGCTTTGGCTATACGGACTAATTTGCGATCGATATCATTCGCGATAATGGTGTGTTTATGGACAACTTGAGCATCTTGCGCTTGTGTTAAACGACGTGTCCATGCTGCTTTGTCATGTCCAAGCCAGCCGTCAAACCCCCACTTTTCTCTTGCTAAACCTGGGGCAATCTTACTTGCCATCAAAGCAGCCTCAATCGCAATGGTGCCAGAACCACACATTGGATCAACTAATGTGACGGCTTGCTCGTGGGCTAAAGCGGCCACAAATCCACTGCGATACAGCATTGCCGCAGCAACATGTTCTTTGAGAGGCGCTTCACCGGTATCACTGCGATAGTGACGTTGATGTAAGGATTTCCCTGACAAATCAATCGCAATCAATGCCTCGTCACGGTGTAGGCGTGCATGAATTATCAAGTTTGGATTTATTTTCGATACGGACGGGCGCGACTGTCCACTTTCAACAAAGCGATCGACAACGGCGTCTTTAATCCGTAAAGCACCAAACTGCGTGTTGTTGATACTGCGTGTGGTGCCATTGAATTGGACCATGAAGTCTGTTGAAAAATGCATGTGTTTGGGCCAATCAATGCTGTTGGCTAACTCATATAATGCTTGTTCATTCGCTGCAGGGCCTTGTGCCAGGATCCACAACACGCGATTAGCTAAGCGTGACCAAAGACACAGTTTGTAGGCATCGTCCAGGGACCCAGCCACATAGACTCCTCCTGGGATCAACTTGGTTGATACTTCGGGACAGAGCGTCGTGATTTCGTCAAAGAGTAGCTGATCCAATCCTCTTGCTGTGGTGACTAAGATAGCGTATTGCAATTAACGTATTCCTTCGACGATCTGCTTAACCAAGGCCGGGCCTTGATAAATGAAAGCAGAGTAAACTTGTACTAAACTGGCGCCCGCATCCAGACGCGCTTGGGCCGAGGCTGCATCGCCAATACCACCTACACTGATGATGGGGATCTTGCCTTGTAGTACAGATGCGAGTTGTTGGGTAACATTCAAGCTTTGTTGGGTTAACACTGCACCACTAAGCCCACCCGCTTCTTCAGCATGCTTGAGGCCTTGTACTGCGTCACGAGACAAAGTGGTGTTGGTTGCAATAACCCCATCCATGCCCGTGTCGAGTAAAGTTTGCGCCACAGCACGGATTTCTTCTTCATTCATATCAGGCGCAATTTTTACGGCAATCGGGACGTATCTTTGCGAAGCTTGAGCGAGTGTTTCTTGTTCAGCTTTGAGGCCTTGTAGCAAATTGGTCAAGGTCTCACCATACTGCAAATTGCGTAAACCCGGCGTGTTTGGTGAGGAAATGTTGACGGTGATATAGTCAGCGTACGCATAGACTTTACGCAAACAAATAAGGTAATCGTCAAGCGCGTTTTCTTCTGGCGTATCTTTGTTCTTGCCAATATTGATACCGACGATGCCGCTGCGCTTGGCTTCCTTAACACGTTCGATCAGAAAATCGACACCGTGATTATTAAACCCCATGCGATTGATGATCGCTTGTTTTTCGGGCAAACGAAATAAACGAGGTTTGGGATTACCAGGTTGACCCACAGGCGTCACTGTACCAATTTCAACAAAGCCAAAACCCATTTGTTGAAAAGCATCAACGCACTGCCCATTTTTATCTAAACCTGCAGCCAGGCCTACGGGGTTGGGAAACGTCATGCCCCATACTTCCACTGGCTTGGCAGGCAACGTTTGGCGATAAGTGGACGCGAGCAAGGTTCTTTGCGTACGAGCTAAAAATCCAATCGTAATATCGTGAGCGACTTCCGGTTCGCAGTGCATTAAGGCTTTGTGTGCCAAAGAAAACATGGTCTCTCCACAGGTAACATAAAAAAACCGCTATATTATACAGTATAGCGGTTCGAAATGTCGCAATTTATTGTGGTCTCAAGGAGCCTAATTCTGTAAGTCTAGTGGCTGACTTTGTTACCAAACAACAGGAGTTCACGTAACGCCACAGAGAATTTTGCAAATTCATGATTACTACTCGTTTTGAACTCACTCATCATCGAGCACCAACGTTCGACTAGAGGCGCGTGCTTGTTAAACCATGCTTGTAACGCAGTATCACAGGCCACAACATCACCGATGTCTGATTGGGTATTAAGAAACGCAGCCGTTAAGATGCGTTGCTGATGATCGAGTTCCTCACGGCATGAGGCTCGCGCCAAAGCTTGCCAATGATTATTCACACTGATCGCGTTAATCTGTTCTAAGAACCAATGCAGTTGGAGCTGATGCCCCAACTGATAATACGCTCTTGCCGCCACTTCAATTGCCACATCCGTTTGTTCAACGACATGGGCCAAATCAAAGGTGCTGAAACAATTACTCAACACAGATACTGCATGCGCAAGTTCATATGGTACGCCAGCCTCGTTATAATGTTGTGTTAAGGTCTCCAGCGCACTAACTTCTGAAGCGTCTAGATATGCTTTTACATTGTTGCGCAATTCACAAAACACGGGACGATAAAATGCAATCGCCGCATCGATTGATGCAAATTTAGTGGCTTCTCGGATAAACCACCTCGCTGCACGTCGCAAAGAACGTCGCATCTCGTTGTGCAGCGCTAACTGCACGTTTGCATCAACGTGGTTGTCCAAGCCCTGGATGGATTCCCATAATTGAGGCATATCATACACCCCGCTAACAATACTATAAGCATGAGCGATATCGGTCACGGTGGCACCCGTTTCTTCCTGCATACGGTAGACATAGTTGAAACCCATGGTATTAATCATTTGGTTGGTCAACTTAGTGGCGATAATCTCTGCACGCAAGGGATGATGACGCATTTG
>JBEVCF010000040.1:0-3793 GCA_040514355.1 Glaciecola sp. | reverse complement strand
CATTTGTGCTTGGTACTTGTCGCGGAGTTTGAGCGGGAAAGCGTTACTTAACAAACTGTCATAGTAAGGATCATCGGTTATGGCAGGCGTATTCAGCTCCTCTTTCAAAACCATTTTTGAATAGGAAATCAACACCGATAATTCAGGACGGGTGAGGCCTTGTTTGTTTGCCAAACGGTCTGATATCTCTTCATCACTAGGCAAAAATTCTAATTCACGATTCAGATCCCCTGCTTTTTCTAAACCGTGGATAAAACGCACTTGTTCACGAAGTTGTTTGCTGGCATTCAGTGCACTAACCGAGATGGATTCGGTTTGACGGTAACAATCGTCCAACACAATATCTGCTACATCATCAGTCATGTCATACAGCAATTCATTGCGCTGTTTGAGCGTTAAATCCCCATTTTTGACTAAGTCATTCAGCAAAATCTTGATATTCACTTCGTTATCCGAGCAATCAACGCCGCCTGCATTATCGATAAAATCAGTATTGATGCGACCGCCTTTGCGTGCAAATTCGATACGTCCAAGTTGGGTAGCTCCCAAGTTACCCCCTTCGCCAACAATTTTTGCTTTGACTTGAGCGCCATTCACACGGACATCATCATTGGCGCGATCCCCAACTTCAGCATGCGTTTCACTTGACGCTTTAATATAGGTACCAATGCCACCGTTCCAAATCAAATCGACTTGCATCTGTAAAATATGATGGATAAGTTCGTTGGGAGGCATCTGAGATTTATCTGTACGCAGCCATGCCTGCATCTGTTTACTCAGCGGGACCGACTTTGCATTGCGAGGGAAAACGCCCCCACCCGCACTGATTAAGTCGGCATTATAGTCAGCCCAGTTCAGACTCGGATCGGCAAATAAACGTTCGCGTTCGACATACGATTTGGCTGGGTCTGGATCAGGATCAAAGAAAATATGCATGTGGTTAAATGCTGCAATAATCTTCGTATGCTTGGATAACAGCATGCCATTACCAAATACATCGCCAGCCATATCACCAATGCCTACAGCCGTAAAATCGGTATTCTGGCAGTCTATACCCATTTCTCTGAAATGCCGTTTGACGGATTCCCATGCGCCTTTTGCAGTGATCCCCATGCCTTTGTGGTCATACCCCACACTGCCACCTGAGGCAAAGGCGTCAGATAACCAGAAGTTGAACTCTTGTGCAATTTCGTTCGCAATATCAGAGAAAGTCGCCGTGCCTTTATCTGCTGCAACAACCAAATAAGGGTCGTCCTCATCGTGACGCACCACATCGCGCGGTGGTACAATGTTGCCATCAACAATATTATCGGTTATGTCCAACAAGCTGCGAATAAAAATCCGATAGCAATCCTGCCCTTCTGCAATAAACGCCGCTCTTGAATTATCTGCAGGTGGTTGTTTGCAAACAAACCCGCCTTTAGCGCCAACCGGTACAATCACCGTGTTTTTGACTTGTTGGGCTTTGACCAGGCCGAGCACTTCCGTACGGAAATCTTCTTGGCGGTCAGACCAGCGCAAGCCACCACGGGCAACTTTGCCTCCGCGCAAGTGCACCCCTTCTACGCGAGGCGAGTAGACAAAAATTTCAAACTTCGGCAATGGCAAAGGCATGTCTGGAATCAATTCAGGTAGCAGTTTGAAAGAGACATACGATTTTTGCTCGCCAGCCACGGTATTTTGGTAGAAGTTAGTCCGTACGGTCGCTTTTATCATATCCAAATAACGACGAATAATACGGTCATCATCTAAGTTTGATACGCCATCGAGTGCACCCAAGATATCGCTTTCTAGTGCATCTTGTTGCGCTTGCTCAAAGGTTTGTGCAGGATCAAAACGACAGCTGAACAAAGTAATTAGTAGTGCACTGATATGTGGATAAGCCGACATCGTGTTAGCAATATAGTCGATACTAAACAAACTACCGGTCTGTCTCATATACTTGGCGTAGGCGCGTAAAATCGTTACGTCTCGACCGGAGAGATTAGCAGCAAGGATCAGGCGGTTAAAGGCATCATCTTCTAAGTGCTTATCCCAAACCTGGGCAAATGCCGTTTGGAAGAGACGCTGAGACAGAGCCATATCTGCACTAGGAAGGGCTTCGTGAAGCATGGAGAAATCCATGATCCAATTGGCTTCGCCTGCCTCGCCTAATATTTTATACGGTGTTTCATCAACAACTCGTAAGCCGAAGTGCTCTAGCATTGGCAATACTGCTGATAGATGGATCGGCGCATTTTTGTGATACAGTTTTAAACGGACCTCATGACTAGCTTTAGCGGTCTCTTGTGACCTATAAAACAACATCTCTAATGGATTTTCATCACTCAGTTGTTCTAATTTATTTATGTCTGCCAGTGCTGCGCTAGGTAAATACTCGTCCATATACGCTTGTGAAAAATGTCCAGTGTAGCGGTTAATTAAGCGCACACTCTTTGCTTCACCAAATGAAGAACGTATCGCATTGGCAAGCCTATCATCCCAGTTTTTACTGAGCTCAACGACGTTGTCTTCTATCTGTTTGATTGGATAGTCTGCTGTATTGTCAAGAACCCTGACTATATAATGGGTTCTGGCATACACACTCTCAGAAAAAAATGTGGTGAACTCAACGTCTTGTTCTGATTTGAATGCTTCTTTGAGGTATTGTTGTGTCGCTTTACGCAATGCCGTATTGTAACGTTCGCGCGGGACATATACTAAACATGATATAAAGCGACCAAATTCGTCTTTGCGCGTAAACATGCGTGTGATCCCGCGCTCTTGCATCTGAAAAATGCCAGTTACGATACGAACGAGTTCTTTGGATGAAGAATGTAATAATTCATCCCGAGGATAGGTTTCTAGGATATTGATAATTGCTTTGTTAGCATGAGAGCCTTTTTGCACATCAGACAATTGGATAACATCATTAATTTTTCGACTCAAAACGGGGATAGCTAATACCGAAGAGTTGTATAAAGAAGCGGAATACAAACCCAAGAAACGGTGTTCACCAATAACCTCACCTTTGGCATTGTGTTCTTTGATACCTACATAATCAATATGTGCTGGACGGTGTACTCTCGCTAAACTGGTTGTCTTGGTTAGAATTAACGGCTCAACACTCAAAGTGACAGCTCTAGCTGTTGCCGGCAAATTCGAAATACGACGATCCCGTTTACGAGTAGAATTACGCATTAAGCCAAGTGAAGTCTCATCATCCGGGCACCACTTAAAATCCCCTTGTTCGGGTTGCACCGCATAATAACGATACCCCATTAACGTAAAATTGTGATCGGCTAGCCAATCCAGAAAGGTCATCGCTTCTTCTTTAACCGCGTCTGGGTAAGCATATGCGGAGTGGGCAATGACCGTCTTACATGCTTCAAGTTTTGCTTGCAATGGGGCCCAGTCTGAAACCACTAGATGCACCTCTTTGAGCACCGAACGCAACTCTTCTTCTATTTGTTGCAATGCTTTGGTAGTAGACTGACGATCAATTTCGATTAAAAAAACCGCTTCTTTTTGCGGCGCTTGCTGCGGGTCAATAAAATCTTCTAATACGTTATCAGCATTGCGCTTAACAGCAATGGGACTGTGGAGTAATAGATGCGTAGTCAGCCCTAAACGGTTACAACACATGCGCACAGAGTCGACTAAAAAGGGACTATCATTGACCAAGATTTCTACGATGGTGTGCTCCGATTGCCAACCATCTTTGGTAATTTTAGGGTTAAAAACACGAATGTCTGGTTCACAGCGATGGTATTGTGAAAATTTTTGCCATAAAGATAATGCAGCACCATAAAGA
>JBEVCF010000039.1:0-3085 GCA_040514355.1 Glaciecola sp. | reverse complement strand
GAGAAGAGCATCGCTTATTTATCAAACACCGCAATTGTTTGACGAGACAGAGCAATCAGCTGACCATTTGCAGTCCAAATGTTGGCTTCTGTCGAACAGTAACCGTTTGCAGCATGAACGGTCTGGTCGTCAAAAGCGATCCAGTCGGCCATCGTTAGAGCGGGTAGAGGATGGATGAATTCTATATTCCAATTAATCGTGCTAGCCGGTGCTGGCCATTTCATCATTTGTAAGACAGTGGGAGGAAGTGCGTCTAGCAGCCCAATTAGTGCAACATCATCTAGCACACCTGTAGTGTTTTTAAATCTAAACCAACCGCGATAAAAATCCGTTTTCTTACCTGTGAATGGGATCCCACCTTCTTGAATACTCATTTCAAAGTGTTTTAAGAACTTTGGTGTTACCTTGGGAATTGGAGGGATAAAACTTTTTTTATTGGGTTTAGCCATGGTCAAAGGAGGGCGGTTATCAACCTCAATTTTTGACTTTCTATCACACACAAAACACGCTTGCACAAACGTACATAACTGTCCATTTTGCGACGCCATTGCAGTCCACTGACTCACGTTTTTGCCCGTACGTAGTTCTCGTAAAGTGATTTCTATAGGAGTATCACTGAGCATGGGACCGACAAAATTCGTATTGACGTTTTTTATGGTCAAAATAGGATTAACTTGACGCTTGATAGCGTAAACAAGCAGTGCACTAGCGACACCGCCATATATTGTTCGTCCTTGAGTCCAGCTTTTAGGGATAGTTAATGTATATTGCGATGGCGCGTCTAGGTAACGTCTACAAGCTTGGATCAATTCAGGAAAATTCATTGGCAGCACACTGGTATGACGAGATGTTTGTAGTATAACTAGGTACTTTTTGAATGCAATCAAATTGTCGGGTTAAGGCTTTTTTTGTTTATATACAAATCCATTCACAGGATTAATTGGCACGAACATGAAGGAACAGTAAAATGAAAACAAAAAAGGAATCTTTAGTGCCTCAACCGCTGATTAACTTTGTTCATGCTAATGGCATTGTTGCCACCGCCTACTCAGAATTTTTTTCATTGTTACAGCACAATGTTCTGGCAAAGCATCAATACGTTCACGATCCTGCGTTTCCACTTAACAATCACTGGACCAATCAAGTGGATGAGTTATTGGACTACCTCGGAAAATATGCACAACAGCCGGTAATCGGTATGGGGCATAGTTTTGGGGCCGTGGTGACGTATAAAGCAGCGTGTTTAAGACCAGATTTATTTCATGCGATTGTAATGTGCGACCCGCCTGTGATGACTGGTATTGGAGGCTTACTCTTCGGTTGGTCCAAAAAAACTCGCTGGATTGATAAAATTACCCCAGCTAAAATGTCTATGGCACGTAAACAGGTATGGCCAAAGGATACCAACATTGTACAGTATTTTGCTAATAAGCCGTTGTTTAAAGCATTGACGCCAAATGCGGTATATGGTTATGCAACAGGCATTACTGCAATTCCATCAGGGCAGACAGTAAACCAAGAAAGTGTTAATGACAGTTTATCCAATCGTCACAGTTATGCGTTGACATATCGGGCTGATCTAGAAGCGAATACTTTTCGGACCATCCCGCATGATATTGATGATTTCAAAGGCACATTGAAAGTACCGGGACTACTGTTGACCGGTACTCAAACCAATGTCACTTATCCGTACTTTCGTAAACGCTTCATGAAAAACAATCCACAACTGCTCCACCGTGAGGTGGAGGGTGGACACATGTTCGTACTTGAAAACCCCGTGTCCACATCAGCACAGATCAACGATTTTTTAGGGCAGCTAACATGTCCGGTGTAACCAAGACCACCCCCGCACTAGACACGCGGAAACCTCTCGCGCGATCTTCGTCGTGATTAACACCAATTTCCATCCCTTCCGGTATGACACATCCGCGGTCAATCACCGCTTTCTTGATTGTACAATGACGACCAATGTCGACATTAGGTAGTATCACTGCTTCTTCTATATAAGAATAAGAATGAACACGTACATTGGAAAAACACAGCGATCGTTGAAGTTTTGAACCAGAAATAATGCAGCCACCTGATACGACTGAATTAACAGCTTCGCCACGGCGGTTTTCTTTATCCCATACAAACTTTGCTGGAGGTAGCTGTTCTTGATAAGTCCAGATAGGCCATTCTTCATCATATAAATTTAGTGCGGGGACAGGTTCAACCAATTCCATGTTGGCTTGCCAGAAACTGTCAATGGTTCCAACATCGCGCCAGTAATTATTTTTTTCACCATTGCCAAACTCAAAGGCATTGACTTTATGTTCATTAATGATTGAAGGAATGATATCTTTGCCAAAATCACGTTGTGAGTCTGAGTTGGCTTTGTCCTTTTCTAATTGCTCGAACAAAAACTCAGTATCAAATATGTAATTACCCATTGAGGCGAGACAATTCTCTGGGTCACCAATAAGTGGTGCAGGCGATTCAGGTTTTTCAGTGAATTCAGTCACTACATTATTTGCATCAACTGTCATAACACCAAACGCACCGGCTGCTTCTGAGCAAGGTACACGCATGCAACTTACTGTCATTTTAGCACCAGACTCAACATGATTAGCCAACATATTGCCATAATCCATACGATAGATATGATCACCTGAAAGGATCATGACATATTTAGGAAGTTCAGTGCGGATAATATCGATGTTTTGGTAAACCGCATCCGCTGTACCTTGATACCAATCCTCAGAAAAGCGTTGTGAAGCCGGTAGTATCTCAATTGATTCACCTAGCTCCTTTTTAAAATGTCCCCAACCGCGCACTACATGACGGATTAATGAATGTGACTTGTACTGTGACAAGATCCCCACCCGCCGAATCCCCGAGTTGATACAATTTGATAAAGGAAAATCGATGATTCTAAATTTACCACCAAAATACACGGCAGGTTTGGCTCGCCATTTAGTTAATTCATGTAAACGCGAGCCACGACCACCGGCAAGAATAAGCGCATAAGTATCACGAGTTAGGTTACTAACATAACGGGGACTTTTGTGAGGCATTGATAATCCTTATAAAATTTATGTAGTGT
>JBEVCF010000038.1:0-3134 GCA_040514355.1 Glaciecola sp. | reverse complement strand
GTTAAAGGATGATAAGTCTTATCCCTTTATTCATATTTCTGACCATTCACATCCAAAAATTGGTATGCATAGAGGACCACAAAAAGCCAAAGGTGATTACTATGGCCCTTATCCTAGCGCGTGGTCGGTAAAAGAAAGTTTGCGTTCATTTCAAAAAATATTCCAAGTGCGTCAATGTGAAGACGCGTATTACCGCGCACGTTCGCGTCCTTGTTTACAATATCAAATGCAGCGTTGCTCTGCGCCTTGCGTGCCAGGATATGTCAGTGACGAAGAATATGCTGAACAAGTTTTGCTGGCGAAATTGTTTTTGAAAGGTAAGGATCAGCAAGTTATTGAAAGCTTTGTTAAACGTATGGAACAAGCGAGTAGTGAACTCAATTTTGAGACTGCGGCCCGCTATCGCGATCGCATTTCTGCGTTGCGCAAGGTACAAGAACAGCAGTGGGTGAGTGGTTCACAAGCAGAGCTTGATGTATTCGGTTTTGCTTATCAACACGGTTCAGCTTGTATTCAAGCAATGTTTATTCGCGATGGTAAATTATTAGGTGCAAAATCCTATTTTCCTAAGACGCCCTCGATCTTAGATGCTGAAGAGGTGTTTCAAGGTTTCTTATTACAATTTTATTTAGCGGGCAATAAGAGCATTCCCGAACATATTGTTACGCCATTAAAATTAGCAGATAGCCAGGCTATAGAAGCAGCATTGAGTAGCACTGCGGGTTATAAGGTGAAACTTTACCTAGGTGCTAGAGATGAAAAAAAGCAATACCTTGAACTCGCCAATAAAAATGCTCAGAATGCTTTAGAGAGTCAACAAACACAGAAAAAATCAATGCTTGCGCGTTACTTAGACTTAGAAAACACATTAGAACGCGATACCCCCATTCAACGTATGGAATGTTTTGATATTTCGCATACTTCTGGTCAACAGACCGTTGCCTCTTGTGTGGTTTTTAATCGCGATGGCCCGCTAAATAGTGACTATCGTCGCTATAATATTGAGGGTATTACGCCGGGTGATGATTATGCCGCAATGGCTCAAGTATTAGCACGCCGTTATAAATACTCTCTGCAAGATGAAGCTAAGATCCCTGATATTGTTTTTATCGATGGTGGGAAGGGGCAGTTAGCCCAAGCTGAAGCGCATTTTAGTCAGTGGCCCTTTGCCAAAATGCCATTATTAATTGGTGTTGCTAAAGGTACTTCACGTAAAGCAGGCTTGGAAACACTTATCTTAGCAGGCTCTCATGAAACCATTCCTATGCGCGCTGACCAACCAGGTTTACATTTAGTACAGCATATACGTGACGAATCACATCGTTTTGCCATCGCCGGTCATCGCCAGCGCCGACAAAAAGTCAAAACCACATCCTCCCTCGAAAGTATTCCAGGAGTAGGTGCAAAACGCAGGCAAAGTTTGCTCAAATACATGGGTGGCTTACATGGCTTAAAGCGTGCTAGTATGGCGGAAATTGAAAAAGTGCCGGGTATTAGTGCCGAACTCGCAGAGATCATTTACGACCACTTGCACTCATAAGATAGTAGTATTATGTATACCATCCCCAACCTCCTTACCATGTTTCGCGTAGCCTTAATCCCTGTCTTTGTGTTGGTATATTTTGCCCATTATCAATATGCGCACGAGCTCGGTGCGTTTGTCTTTTGGCTAGCAGCTATTACCGATTGGTTTGATGGCTATCTGGCGCGTAAACTGCAACAAAGCAGTGCGTTTGGTGCCTTTTTGGATCCTGTCGCAGACAAATTGATCGTGGCTACGGCTTTACTCATGATCACGCATACTTATAACAATTTATGGATCACTATACCTGCTATTATCTTACTTACTCGAGAAGTGTACGTATCGTCTTTACGTGAATGGATGGGGCAACAGGGCTTGAGTGCGAATGTAAAGGTGAGTTTTATTGGAAAGTTAAAAACGACAGCTCAAATGTTGGCGTTAATTGGTTTGTTATCTGGTTTAGAGTCATTTATGGGGTGGCCGTTGTATTGGGTAACACTCGGATATATTTTATTATATGTAGCGACTGTGCTGTCACTTTGGTCAATGTTAATCTATACCAGAGCAGCTTGGCCTGAAATAGTAAAGCGTTAATTGCGTATGTTTTATGCAGTTTGTGTAAAAATAAAGCATACGATTCAATATTTACTGGAAAGTACAAAAAAATCACCTTTTTGTGTTGACAGTTTTGCTCTGACAGGTAGAATGCACGCACTCATTTGATGAGGCGCCATTCTCTTCAAATGTCATAGCGGGTGTAGCTCAGTTGGTAGAGCGCAACCTTGCCAAGGTTGAGGTCACGAGTTCGAGCCTCGTTACCCGCTCCAAATTTTCATTATTCTCAATGTTTTTTCTATTACGAATGTCTTCTTACAATACCTTACCGATATTCTCATTTTGCGTCTCGTGTTACACTTCACAACATGATGTTTTTAGAATCAATATGACATGAGTATTTGGATTGAATTTGGTTCGATTGCGCTAGTGCATTTGTTGGCAGTCGCGAGCCCTGGGCCAGATTATGCTGTAGTTTTTAAGTCTGCATTAACACAATCTAGATTAGCTGCAATTGCGACGAGCATCGGTATTGGCGTGGGTATTTTAATCCACGTCAGTTATTCATTATTGGGTTTAAACCTCTTATTCAGTCAATACCCTATGCTGTATCAAGGAATGTTGATACTCGCAGCCGTATATCTTGCATATATTGGCGTCCAGGCTCTACGAGCAAAGGCCATGACGACGCCTTTAGCTACAGAAAAAAACGTTCATGCTATACGCCCTAGCAGTTTGTGGCCTCATTTTCGTTTGGGCTTACTGACTAATGGACTCAATCCCAAAGCATCCTTATTCTTTTTATCACTGTTTACGGTTGTTATCTCTCCGGAAACATCATTATGGATAAAATCACTATATGGTGTGTATTTATCAGTGGCTACTATGGTGTGGTTTTGTGCGTTGAGTGTTTTGCTGACACATCGTTCTGTCCAACGAAAACTCTATCAATACAGTCACATTATTGATCGCGTCATGGGAATTATCTTAATAGTATTAGCATTGAGTTTGCTTTGGAACTATTAGATAATTTAATAAAATAAGACATCTTCATTAC
>JBEVCF010000037.1:0-12358 GCA_040514355.1 Glaciecola sp. | reverse complement strand
ATATAACACCAACGCTACTCACGTTTTGTTTGTGCGTGAATACCTGCCCATTGCATACTTTCTTCGGCAAAACCCAAACCAGCCTCTGTAAAAAAGTTAAAGACTCGGTCTATGCCATGATTTATTAAGGGCGACACTTCATCCTCATAGCGAGCAATGGCTGCAATTTTGCCATGGTAACCTGATTGTTTTAGCTGTTCGGTGATGTTGATAGCATCACTGACAGAAGGCAGTGCAATCAGTACAAGTTCGACATGGGTTACGTCAAGGTTTTCCCATAGATCAAGGTCTTCACCGTCCCCACAAATGACATTTTTGCCAAGATTTTCCAACGCTTCGACTTTATTTTGGTCTGCATCCATACCCCAAACTTGGTCGCCCACCTGTTGATGTAAAGCTTGGAAAGCGCCTTTACCCACACGTCCCATACCAATGACCAAAATTTTGCCACAGGATAGATTGGGATAGATATCTTGAGAGAGTGGAATAGGATTTTCAAAGCGTTTGAGTTGTTCTTTGTATTCTGCAAAACTACTGTGTGCACGCTTGTATAAAATTGACGTAAGGATAAATGAAATAGCGGTAGCTAAAGCCAAGATCACCAACCATTGTGGATCGAGCATGCCAGCACCAACTGCGACTGCGCCAACAATCAAACCAAACTCCGAATAATTACCGAGTAATAAAGCACCGAGATAAGCGGTTCGTGCACGCAGTTGTAAGCGGGTGAAGAGTAAGAAAAACAAGCCAAACTTGATGAATAATAACAAGCAAAAAGCAAAAGCAATGAATAGCATGGATAAATTTGGCATTGCAGTTAGACCAATGGTCAAAAAGAATCCAATCAAAAACAGATCTTTAAAGCCTAATAATGCTTTGGACAATTCACTCGCTTTAGGATGACTCGCCAGTAATACACCGGCAATGAGTGCACCAAGATCACCTTTGACACCGACCAAGGTGAACAAATGATAAGCGCCGAAAGCAAAAATAAAGCCTGTTAGAGGTAACATTTCGCCGTGGCCTGACTGCATCAATAAACGATGCAGGAAGGGTTGTAATGGGATTAATGCGAATAAACCTAAGGCATAAATACTCGGGATAAGGCCTGTGGCAAAGACTAAGAATACGACAGCCACGATATCTTGCATGACCAAAATACCAATCGCCAATTTACCATGACGTGATTTGATTTCCCCTGTTTCCTCTAGGATTTTCACTACACACACGGTTGAGCTAAAGCTAAACGCAAAGCCAATTAACGCAATAGTAGACACAGGTAAGTCAAATAGTCGGCTCGCAGAGAGAATGGTTATACCAAATAAGATCACTGAGAGTATGCCAATCCATACGCCCATGTGTATTAGACTGCCACCCCAAACGGCTCTTTCTGTCAAATCTTTGATGTGTAATTTCAAGCCGATGGTAAAGAGCATGATGGTGATACCGAAATCGGCCACCATTTGCAGCGTATCATTATTTTCATAACCCAGCGCATTCAAAACAAAACCTGCAGCAAGGAAACCGACCAAAGGAGGCAATTGAGCGAACTTAGCGACTAAACCTAAACCAAAAGCAACGAGTAAAAAAATGATATCCATGCTAAGTCAATACCGTTTGAATTTATGTAGTGAGTTGTCCATTTAAAAACCTTTGTATTTCCAATGCACAAAGGCGAGGCGATTCTAGCATAGGCATATGTCCTAAATCTTCCCATATGACAGTAATATTATCGGTATGTGCACGCCATACTTCAGCACAACTTAAATGGATGATCTGATCTAACCCTCCCCACAGCATTAGAACCTGACACTGAATGCCGGTCAAACGCGTGTTAAGTAAATCCTCAGGGTTGCTGAAGTCATTAAAGATTTCTTCATATTGAGCTTTCTTTTCGACGTATAGATGGGCAATGCCTGTTTTTAAGAAACCTGGGAAATAGGGCGGTTTAGCCATGGTTAACTGATAAAATTGAGGAAAATCGCGGACGTCTTCCATCAAAAATGGGTTGTTTCCGGCTTGTATCATCTGCTGAGTAGGACTGAGCATATCAGTCATCGCACCTGCAGGATTGACACAAATAATTTTATTGACTGCGTTGGGATAATCTAAAGCAAACTGTGCAGCGATAAATCCACCCATGGAGTTGCCGGCAATGGTGACTGACTCATGTATGCCTAACTGGTGGAGAAAATAATGTAAACGCTCGGTTTGTTTGGGCACGCTATATCCTGCACTTTCGATAAAGGTAGTGCGTCCATGTCCCGCTAAATCAGGAATGATCACCCGAAAATCTTTTTGTAAGTGTTTTGCGCAGCGCAGCCACACCATTGTATCCGCGGTAAAGCCATGCAAGAGAACTAAAACCGGTTTGTTAATACGCTGATTATCCCAATAGTGATATGTGAACTGCCCAACCGCTTGAGAGTGAGCGGTAAAACCATAGAGCTTGGCTTCTAAATCGGTACCATTAGAGAGTAGCCATTGTGCAAAGCGTGGTTGAGAATAAGCAGCCAGTAAGATGGTCGCTAGGAAAACAATCAATATCGTGATCATAACTTAAACCCCTTGTGATCGGAGCGGTAATCATCTGGATGCATCATGCGTTTGATCCCCTTTGCAATCATCTTTTTCAGCGTGGGCAAGGATAATAACCGACTGCCCCAATAAGCCCGTCCAGATTGGTTGCCGTACACGATGCGCGGATTATTTTTGAGGATCTGTTGCAGGATATATGACACGATTTCATCACTTGACGTGGTTAAAAACTTATCTTTGAATTTAGACGTTCGCTCTGAGCGAGCAATTTCAGTCGCAACGCCACCGGGATGAACAAGGTGAACTGTAATGTGCGGATGTACTTGTTCTAATTCGACCATAAGTGCTTCGGTGTAACCACGCACTGCAAATTTACTCGCACAATAATCAGACGCATTGGGCATGCCTATGAAACCAAACACACTTGACACATTGACAAGCGCAGCTGCCTCTGTGGCTGCTAACAGAGGTAAAAATAAACGTGTACCGTACACGACGCCATAAAAATTAACATCCATTGTGCGTTTTACCGCAGCCATGGACGACACCCACACTGGAGCGGCGGCACCCTCGATTCCCGCGTTATTAATGAGCATGTGGCACAAACCAAACTCGCTTTTACAGCGCGCGACAACGCGTTGCCAATCAGTACTTTTACTCACATCATGCGTCATGAGGATGGCTTGGTTATACCCTAATTTTACAAGCGCCTCGTTGGTTAGGCGTAACCCATCCTCATCAATATCTGTCAATATCAGGCGCGCATTGTGTTGAGCTAGTAACATGGCATAACTGCGCCCCATGCCAGAACTGGCACCGGTTACAACCACCACTTTATTATTGAAGTTTTTCAGCATGTTCTACCCTTATTATTGTATTTTATGGTCTGCCCATTTAAATCTTTGACACAATCTGCGATACACAAAGCTAAATCCTGGAAACATGGCGATGACTTTACCTGATGCGCTTTTGTACCAGCTGTTACAACCACCGCGGTGCCATACGGTGCGTGCCATTTCGCGATGAATGTGCGCAGTGTAGTCAGACTCAGCTTTGACAGTCGGTTGAATACTTTTTGCATTGCGACCGCATACCGCTCTAAGTGCCTGGAGAATGTATCGCACCTGTGACTCGATAACCACTATAGCTGATGTATGGCCAATGCCCGTGTTGGGACCGGTCATAATGAAAAAATTGGGGCAAAATGGTATTGTCGTGCCCAAGTAAGCGCGTGGATAATCCGCCCAAAAATCACTCAGAGCTTGGCCTTTTTCACCGATTACAGGATAAGAAATCAATCCATCTGTCGCATCAAATCCTGTTGCATAAACCAATATGTCTAATGGAATGGCAGTCCCTTGGGTGGTGGTGATCCCCGTTGCAGTTATTTCGGCGATGCCATCATCTTTATTGTGTAAGGTAACGTGGCTTCGAGACAGTGCAGGATAGAGTGTATTAGACATAATAATGCGTTTACAGCCAATCGTGTAGTCAGGCGTGAGTAGAGCGCGCAGTGAAGGGTCGGCTATTTGTTTTTTCAATAAGCGTCGGGCAGGCCATTCTCCCATCAATTTTAAAATCACTGGGAAATATTTAAAACCCAAAACACGTAGCTCCAAGCCCCAGTAAATAGCATAGCGCAATGGATAATAACAGGCGCGATAAGCCAAACACCGTTGTACCCACTTTGGAAACTTGATGTCGGGTCGAGGGATGACCCAGTGTGGAGTGCGTTGAAACACATGCAGTTGTTGCACTCTATCGGTAATTGCAGGGATCACTTGGGTGGCCGATGCGCCACTGCCAATAATCGCAACGCGTTGGTTGGACAGGTCGACATCATCTGGCCAATCATTGGTGTGAAACGCTCGACCAGCGAATGTTTCAGCCCCCTTAAATTGGGGGATCACCGGTTGCGAAAGTGGGCCTGAGGCATTGATCACAAATTGACAAGTAAGCGGCGCACGGTCTGTGATCTGGATTTGCCATAGCTGGCTCGCTTCTTGCCACACACATTGTTCGACGTTGTGTTCGAGCTTGACGTGTTGTGCCAATTTAAACTGTCGATATACATCATCCGTGTATTGCGCAAGTTCAGCTTGTTCAGCGAACATTCTCGTCCACGGATAGGGCGTTGATGACAGAGAATACAACGGGGATTGTACATCAACGGCTGCGCCTGGATAGCGATTTTGCTTCCACGTACCACCAGCAAAACTACGCCGTTCAAGCATAACAAAGTCAGTGAAACCGGCTTTACGCAAAGCAATAGCCATTGCTTGCGCGCCAAAACCTGTGCCGACAATAATAATTTGATGATCCACGCCACATTCCTATTTTAGTTATTATTTTGGGTATGGTTAACACAATGTATGATGTAAATACAAACACTTTTATCATGTTACATTGTTACAGGTATGCATGCATATGCAACAAGGGTCATTATTAAAACGTTATATGCTGTAAAAAGTTTACTTACTTTTTAGGTTTGAATGTCGCTATTGCAAAGCTAGCTGTGAGTAAGGTTAGCGCAGCAACAATTGTGATATTTTCAACAGAGTATTGACCATATAAAGAAAAACGGATCATTTCCACATTGAATGTGAAGGGGTTATATTTACATATCCAATACAACCACAAACTCCCTTCTTGTATTTTCCACAACGGATACAAAGCACTCGACATAAAAAACATGGGAAAAATCACAAAGTTCATCACCCCTGCAAAATTTTCTAATTGTTTAATATGATTAGCCAAAATTAAGCCCAAACTACCCAAGAAGAAGGCCGTTAAAAAAATAGTTGGAATTGAATATAACAAGCCTGAGAGAGGGATCTCGACGTCTAAGGCATAACTGATAAAAATGAACATGACAACTTGTAACAACGATAACAGAGCACCGCCACACAGCTTAGCAAATAACAAAAAACTCTTTGGAGCTGGGCTCATTAGTAAAACTTTCATACTCCCCATTTCACGGTCATACACCATTGATAACGAACTTTGCATAGCATTAAATAGTACAATCATGCCGCACAAACCTGGGACGATATATTCTTGATAAAGTATATAACTATCATAAGGCGGCATAATCGATACGCCTAATGCACTTCTAAAACCTGCCGCAAAGACCACTAACCATAGCAACGGACGAACTCAGGCACTAAACAACCGCGATCGTTGTTGAAAAAAACGTAATATTTCACGCGTAATAATGGCTTGAAAGGTGATCCAATACGCGTTCATAATGCGTTCTCTTGAGTGTTGGTCAATGTGCGATACAAACTTAACACAGAAGCAACGCCGTGTTGTTTATATAATGCTGCGCAGGTATCATCTGCGACTAGTGCACCATGATTGATAATGACTAAATGATCATCCGGTTCAATTTCATCGAGCAAATGCGTGGTCCATACTACACACACACCTTGTTGGGCTAATGTTCGAACGTGCTCTAAGATAATCTGGCGACTGTGTACATCGAGACCCACAGTCGGTTCGTCCAAAAAAAGGTATTGAGGGCGATGCAAGAGGGCTCGAGCTAATTCCACTCGGCGTCGATGACCTTCATTTAGGCTGCGGATCTTATCATGTAAACGCTCTGACAACCCTAGCGAGGCGAGTATGTGCGCGATATTCGCCAAGCCCTGTTTCCCTGCAATGCCATGCAGAGCCGCAAAATACGTCAAATTTTGTTTGATAGATAAGTCTAGATCTAAACTGGGTTTTTGAAACACAACACCAATGTTGCGCATCAATGCTGATGGTTGATCCGACATGTCCACATTATCAAACAATAATTCACCAGCCTGTAGGTGCTTTTGGGCCGTAAGTAAATTGAACAACGTACTTTTACCAGCCCCATTAGGGCCTAACAGCACATTAAAACCAGGTGTGAAGGTTGTCGATAAGTTGTCTAGCGCCAGTTTTTTTCCGTAGCGAAAACGCACAGAAGATATAGTAATTGTCATAGTTGCCTAACTGCCACGCCCCAAGGATAACGCCCCACTTTAATGGATTTTTCCACTTTTAGCGAGTCAGTATTAATCACGGAAACATCAGAGCTCACGCCATTGGTTGTCAGTAATAAGGACTCATCTTCGTTGAATGCTAGTTGCCACACGCGGCGTCCAACCAAGATGTATTTAATAATTTCCATGGTCTGCGTATTGATCACTGCAACATGGTTAGACGGTCCTAGAGCGACAAAGGCAAGGGGTTTGGACTTCATCAGTACAATGCCGACAGGTTGGACACGATCGTCATGCATCCCCCGCACCTTAAAAGTGAATTCGTGCAATACCGCTTGGGTCACCACATCAAACACAGTCGTTTCACCGCCTATTTCTGAGGTGACCCATAATTTGCTATTGTCTTGCGTAAACATCGCACCCCGTGGGCGAGCACCCACGAGGCTATTGGCATAATTTTCATTAGTTGCCGTGTCGATCCAATGCACCATATTCGTAGTTTCAGATGTGACCACAAGCACCTTGCCATCAGGACTCACCGCCAGACCTTCAGGCTCAACACCGACGTCAATCTGTGTCGTGACGGTTTGTGATGCTATATCAATGACGGTGAGTAAGGCATCATCTTCATTGGCCGTATAGATCGTTTTACCATTAGGATGTAAGGCAATGGTTTCGGGATCTTCTCCAGAAGGCAGTTCGCCGACAATAGTTTCACTTTCCACATCAAAGATTTGGATCCGGTCAGAGTCACTGGCGCAAATATAGGCGAGAGTTTGGTCGTGATTGAAAATAAAACCACGTGGTCGTTCACCAACGGGGATCTCTTTTATAACTGAATAATCGTTAAGGTTGATGACACTGAGTGAATTGCTCTTCTCGTTGGTGACGTAGGCCCATTCTGTTGCCGATGCGCTGAACAACGCTCCAGCTAGCAGTATACTAGAAAAAGAAAACAAGGGTTTCATTGACAGACCTCATTGGATGTTAGGCCCAAGGTATCTAACTCAGTCACAGGGTGCATAAAACCTTCTTGAGGTGATTGAGAGACTAAACCGCGGGCATGGAATAGTGGGATAGGGGCACGCAACTGACCACTATCCGAACGAAATGATAATTTACGGCCTTTGTAGGCGGCCAGCGAAAAGGCCTCTGAACGCAGATACTGTGTCAACTTCGGAATATCAAGCGTCCCGATGGTTTGCACACCTTGAGCAATCGCCCGTACGGCAATGTAATGATTGTAATCTTGTGCTTGCATCAAGCGTTGTGCGGTATCTACGAATCGCCCTTGTAGTTGTCTCGCACCCCATTGTTCGATGGCGGGATGCCAACTATCTGCAATCAGGCCCTCTGTGCCCACCACTGGGCGAGGGTAGAACGTATTATACGGGATGTAGTATCCAAACACCTGACTGGGATCGGCTACCACAACGGCATCATAAGGACGAGAGGTTTGCGTAAACAAAGGAATATCTTGTTGGATGCTACGGCGTAAATCCATGTCAAACGTCCACGCCTTGCGCGCTATGACATTGATCCGAAAACGTTTAAAGGTACGCTCCAGCGCTTTGATATAGCTTTGATCCTCGGCCTGGGTACCGGTAATCAAAAATACCTTAGTAAGTTGTTTCTTCAGCAGCCACTGCCCAAGCGCATCCGTTAACTGTGCATCACTTGGTGCAGTGTGGAAAATATTGTCGCCGCAAGCATGGCTGCGTAAGTTTGCACTGTAATTACCAGCATTGAATAATATGAATGGTTGCTTGGCAGTCTGTTCATATAAGCTAGTGGTCAGTGCATCATCTAAGTGATGCACAATGGCAGCATGATCGAGTTGTTCGAGTACAGTTTGTAGGTCTTCGATAGTATCAATAATATGCGTTTGGAGATTGTAGTGGTAACCTAAAAACTTACCTGTGGTGTTACTATCAGCGATGGCTAGCTGTAATCCTGCTAAACCTAAATTTGCAGGTGAGCGTTGTAAAACCGGTAAGTGTTTGTCACTTTTGTGGCGTTGAGTGAGATAGTGAACATCAATTTCAAGCAACGCTTTTGCGGCACTGGTCGCTGAGAAAGCACAAGTAATGAGAAGAGTCGTTATTAGTAAAAAAAAGCGCATAAAATTTCCTGAAATTGCTGTTTCATCTTAAATAAAAAGCAATGTCTTTCAATGGTTTATTAAAAAATTCATACCAAAGGATGAGATGGGTCTAGGCTAAAGTAGAATCCTTTTCCAATCTGCCATCACGTATATTAATCTCATATAAATAACTACAACATTTTTGGGATTTAATACTATGAAACAAACTGCAAAGCTTAGCCTAATCAGTCTAGCATTGGCGTTTTCTGCATCGTCTTTTGCACATGGCCCAGTGACACCACAGTCTATCGACACCTCTACTTTACCTACACTAGGTGAAGAGTGGGCGGATGAGAACCCTTACCGCGCACTAGAAGGAGATGTCAAAGCTGAGATTATTCGTGTGGGTGCTTCGGCATACAATCAGAACTGTGCACGCTGTCACGGTTTAGATGCAATCTCGGGTGGTATTGCTCCCGATTTGCGAGAATTACCGGGTGATTACGATGGCGACGAATGGTATATCTACCGCGTGAAAAATGGTGCAGTGCGTAATGGTGCAGTATATATGCCTGCTATGACTGAACACTTGAACCAAGAAGCACTTTGGGCTATTCGTTCTTGGATTGAGACTCGTGCAGCTGAAATGTAAATTACTTGCTCTATTGTTGAGTGTCACGTGCTGCTGGGTGCAAGCACGTTCACTTGATGATATTTTGGAAAGTCAATTCATCGTTATTGCGGTTTATAACGATTACCTCCCTTTTTCTAAAAATATAGATGGACAAGCGACGGGTATCGATGTCGATATTGCCAAACACATCGCTAAAGAGCTTGGCGTTGAACTGCGCTTAAAGTGGATGAACGCTGATGAAACAACGGAAGATGATCTGCGCAATCATATTTGGAAAGGACATTATTTAGAACGTACTGTGGCTGATGTCATGTTGCGCGTGCCTTACGATCGTGCTTATTCACAAAAACGCGACGATGTAGGTTTGTTAGTTCATGAGTTGGTTCATATGTTTGGTCCATACCATACCGAAACGTGGAAAATTGTTTTTAATAGCAAACGCCTTGAAGATGTACCTACGATGGCCGTGTTTCAATATCACAACATAGGCGCAGAAATCGATTCTATTCCACATTTTTATCTGATGTCAGCATTTCGCGGTGGCATGCGAGAAAAAACCAAACAGTACGATTCACTCGCATTGGCCGTTTCTGGCATGCAACAAGAAGAGGTGGATGCAGTCATGGGCCTGCGTTCAGAAATCTCGTTTTTGCATCACAAACTTGACCAAACACAGTATAAATTAGCCGAAAACGCGTTCCCTTTATTAGGTAAACAAAAATGGGATATTGGTATGGCGGTAAAGTCGGATTACCGCGCTTTGGGTTATGCGGTTGAAGATGTCGTTTCGGCAATGGTACTAAGTGGTAAAATGGCAGATATTTTTGCTCAGTACAACGTCATTTACGAGCAGCCAACTTACTACAACCCTTAATTTCTCTGAGTTCCTATACTTTTATCCTCCCAAGGGATGATGAAAATACACCCACTGTCTGATATCAATAATCTCTTCACAATTTACAATCATGTTAACTTGCTATTAACACTTTTAACGAGCGTCACGCAAGTTTAAGAACAAGTGAACACTAAATACGATTTCATGAGGAAATAAACATGTTTAACAAACAGAATGTGAAAACACTTTCTTTGTCCATGTTAGTCACTCTTGCTTGCACAGGTGCAGCTCAAGCAAAAGTGACTGACAAAGATATTTTGAAAGATCATTTGACGACAGATGCTGTTGTAACCAATGGTATGGGCTTACAAGGTCAGCGTTATTCAACCTTATCCGCAATTAATACGCAAACGGTAGAAGATATTCGTCCAGTTTGGTCTTTTTCACTCGGTGGTGAAAAGCAACGTGGTCAAGAATCACAGCCAATGATCAAAGATGGCGTGATGTATATCACTGGTTCTTATTCTCGTGTTTTCGCAGTCGATGCTAAAACAGGTGACGAATTATGGCAATATGAAGCGCGTTTACCCGATGGCATTATGCCTTGTTGTGACGTCATTAACCGTGGTGTTGCGTTATATGGTGACCTCGTGATCTTTGGAACCTTAGATGCGAAACTAGTCGCATTACACAAAGACACAGGTAAAGTAGTGTGGAAAAAGAAAGTTGAAGACTACAAAGCGGGTTATTCAATATCTGCTGCACCTATCGTCGTAAAAGGCAAAGTCATCACGGGTATCGCAGGTGGTGAATTCGGTATTGTGGGTAAAGTACGTGCCTATGATGCGGAAAACGGTCAACTAGTGTGGGAACGTCCTACGGTTGAAGGCCACATGGGTTACATCTATAAAGATGGTAAGAGAATCGAAAATGGTATTTCTGGTGGTGCGCCAGGCAAAACATGGCCTGCAGATCTTTGGAAATCGGGTGGTGCAGCGCCTTGGTTAGGTGGTACCTACGATCCTGAGACAGATTTGTTATTCTTTGGTACGGGTAACCCTGCACCGTGGAACTCACACTTGCGTCCTGGAGATAACTACTTCTCATCTTCACGTCTAGCGATTGACCCTGATACAGGTAAAATTCAATGGCACTTCCAAACTACGCCACACGATGGTTGGGATTACGATGGTGTAAACGAAGTTGTATCGTTTAACTATGAAGACCAAGGTAAAACTGTCCGTGCCGCGGCAACCGCTGACCGTAACGGTTTCTTCTATGTCTTAAATCGTGAAAACGGTGATTTTATTCGCGGTTTCCCCTTTGTTGATAAAATCACGTGGGCAAAAGGCTTAGACGAAAATGGTCGTCCGATCTTTGATCCAACCAATCGTCCTGGTAACCCAGCTGATTCTGCAGATGGCAAACAAGGTAAAACAGTCATTGCGGCTCCTTCTTTCTTAGGTGGTAAAAACTGGATGCCCATGGCTTACAGCCAAGACACAGGATTATTCTATGTGCCATCCAACGAATGGGAAATGGATATCTGGAATGAACCGACAGCATACAAAAAAGGTGCGGCTTATCTAGGTGCTGGTTTCACAATCAAAGCGATCAACGATGATTACATCGGTGTGTTACGTGCGATTGACCCTAAAACGGGTGAAACAGTCTGGTCACACAAAAACTACGCACCGCTATGGGGTGGTGTATTAGCCACTGCTGGTAACTTAGTTTTCACAGGTAACCCTGAAGGTTATCTATTAGCGCTGGATGCAAAGACGGGTGAAGTACTTTATAAGTTTAACACCGGTTCTGGTATCGTTGGATCTCCTGTCACTTGGGAAATGGACGGTGAACAGTATATCTCAGTGCTTTCTGGCTGGGGTGGTGCAGTGCCACTTTGGGGTGGAGACGTTGCGAAGCGCGTCAAGCATCTTAACCAAGGTGGTAGTATCTGGACGTTCAAACTTCCTAAGAAGTACGAACTAGCGAGCAACTAGTTGTTGGCTCAGTAATAATAAGGCCTCTACATGTGTAGAGGCTTTTTGTATCGAGTTATAAAAACGTTTCTCATCCCAAAGTAGGGGTTTTTTCGTGCCATTGATGAATAGCGAATAAACAGGCAAAACAGGATGATTAGCACGTTAATTAATAAAATTTTAACAATTAATTTTTAGCAATGAATTGGTATATTGTACAAGCTTACTCTGGTTTTGAAAAAAAGGTAGCAGAGTCTATAAAAGAGGAGCTTAAGAAGAATAAACTTTCAGATAATCTTCAGGAAATATTGGTAC
>JBEVCF010000036.1:7444-12430 GCA_040514355.1 Glaciecola sp. | reverse complement strand
TAACGCTTTATTTCTAGCGCCTTGACTTTTGTTACCATGGATAGCTGCAGCGCTTATTTCACGACCAGACAGTTGCTTAACCAAGCGATTCGCACCAGATTTGGTCCGCGTAAAAACCAACACTTGTTCCCAGTTGTTAGTTTGAATCAGGTGGCTCAGGAGTTTACTTTTTTTAGCCTTTTCAACTTGGACAACACTGTGCTCAATTTGTGCTGCGGTAGTATTAGCTGGCGCCACTGATATCTCAACTGGGTTGGTTACAATTTCCTGAGCCAAACTGCGAATCGAATTTGAAAACGTGGCTGAAAACAACAGATTTTGTCGTTTGTTGGGCAGTAATTTGATAATGCGTTTGATATCGTGGATAAATCCCATATCCAACATGCGGTCAGCTTCATCTAACACAAACATTTGTACTTGGTCAAACCGCACGGCATTTTTACTGTGCAAATCCAATAGGCGTCCAGGAGTAGCGACCAAAATGTCACACCCTCTGCGCATATTTTTCATCTGCGGGTTAATCGACACACCACCAAATACTTGGACAATACTAAGATCTGTAAACTGACTGTATAACGTTACCGATTCAAATACTTGCGCAGCTAATTCTCGGGTGGGTGTTAGGATCAGTGCGCGACAATGATTCGGTTTGAGCGTTTGCTGCGCTTGTTGATGAAATATTTCAGCTAATGGCAGTGTGAACGCTGCGGTTTTGCCCGTCCCGGTTTGGGCTGCTGCCAATACATCACAGCCCTGCAGGATAGTGGGTATAGCTTGAGCTTGTATTGGAGTGGGTGTGCTATAATTAAGCTTGTCTAGGGCTTGTTGAATGTTGGGGGATAACCCTAGTTCGGCAAATGTCATATTTATCTTCATAATGTAGCTAGCGGCGCAGACTACAGTATAGTCTGCCCTAGTGCAAGCGTTCGAACAAATGAGAGTCTCGTTGCTGTGATAGAGCAAGTGTTTGCTCAATGACAGACCTCGTTGCAGCAATCCGCACACTGCTTTTCGCGCGGGTGACTGCTGTGAATAACAATTCTCGATGACACAAAGCGTTATGCTCTTGTGGTAGAATAATCAGCACTTCTTCAAACTCACTACCTTGGGACTTGTGTACAGTCATTGCGTACACGGGAGACCAAGTCGGCAAGCGGTAACGATTTAACTCGATTGGTCGGTCAAGACCGCGGTCTACATATGCAACCAATTCACCCTTCACATTTGGCCAAACAATTGCAATATCGCCATTATTGACTTTGGTGAGCGGATCGTTCTTCTCAATAATGAGCGGTAAACCCTTGAACCAAGGTGACTGAACGTCAGCCTTCGGTTCAATCTGACTAATTATTGTTTTATTAATGGTATTTATACCAAAGCGTCCTTTACGCTGTGGGAGTAAAATACGTAACTGATGCAACAGGGTAAAGGCATCTTGCACTGAAGCACATTTTTTTAGTGCTTTAAAATGAACTGCAATATCCTCTTTTAGTAGAGTTTGGACATCTTGTGAGTACTGACGACTTTGCCATAGCAATACATCTGGTAAAGGTTGAGCGGATTGCTGATGCAACGCACGGTAGTATTGCAGTGTCGCGTTTGGATCCGCAGCCAACATCGCTCGGCTAATCTGATTGATCACCGAGTCTGAACGATAATTTGTAGTTAATGTTGTGACATAGCCATAGGCATAATCGGGCGCTTCGACAACATGACTGTGTGTTGCAGTACTCAACCAGGTCGCGTCACTCGGTTCTACTTGGAACGTTGGTGAGGACGTAGTCGTAGGTAATAGATCTGCTAACACTGAACCCACTTGCACAGAAGGCAACTGCGCAGCATCACCCAACCAAATAATGCGGGTTGAAGAGCGGCAAGCTTGTAGGAGTAACTTGGTCAGCGCAATATCTAACATAGATACTTCATCAACTAAAATCACATCATAGGGCAAAGGATTATCTTGATTAAATCGTGCAAACTGGCCTCTACCACTCGCGCCCAACAAGCGATGGATAGTAGTAGCTTGCTTGGGTAACGCCTCCACTGTCGATGATAATTCAGGATTAGAACTTAATGCTTCAGTGGCTTGTTGCAGTGATTGTAATAACCGTTGGGCAGCTTTCCCTGTGGGCGCAACCAATGCAATCCGAGGCCGGTGCATCGACAGTAACAATCCGCACAATACACGAGCGGCAGTGTATGTTTTACCGGTACCTGGCCCACCATTAATGATAGAAAACTGACGGTATAAGGCATTAGCAACCGCTAGAGCTTGAGCGTTATTGGTGACTTGATTAGCAAATAATGTAGACAACAAATCATGCGCTTTCGTAGCAGCACAAAGTGGATTGACCTTATTAAAACGCTGGATATGACTCGCCACACATTGCTCTAACTCATCCATTGCACCGAGATACAATGCCTCAAAACGAATGACAAACGCATATTTGCAAGCAGGATCGGTTAAAACATTGAGAACACGGGAAAGTTTTTGGTTATCAGAAAACTGTATCCCTGGATATGGTATAGTTTTGATCTGCGCGCTTTGTCTATCGTCATTATCCGTCATCTCGGTGTTAAGTGGCTTGACAGTCTCTTCATCACCTTCTACATCACCAGCAAACCAAAGTTCACAACGCAGTTTACTAAGAGGTAAACAAGTGTGACTTTGATTCAGGTGAGAAAATACTGCAGCCAGCAACCAATGCGCATAATCTAAATCTGCTTCAGCAAAAGAAAAAAACGATACACATAGTTCAGCATTGGCTTGCACATCAGCGTCAACATTCACACCCTTCCAGTATGGGTTTTGTGAAACACTTTGAGTCATCGCGAGCGTTTGCATATATTCCCCCTAAACCGTCCTAAATAACTGCTCAAGCACAGAGATTTCTTTAGTTGTGATTGAACGTTGATAAATACCTGACATATGAGGCGCATCGGGAGACATACCCCGTAAAAAGAAGTAGTACACACCACCAAAATGTTTTTCAAAATCATAATCAACAAGTGTATTTTCCAACATTTTGTGCAATGCCCAAGTGTATAACAAGTACTGCAAATCATAGTGATGACTCTCAATACATAACTGCATAGCTTTATAATGATACTGATCAAAGGTATTACCCAAATAATTAGACTTGTAATCGGCTACGTAGTACTTCCCTTCAAACTCAAACAATAAGTCAATAAAACCATGTAACATGCCCGTGATTTTAGTCTGAGAAAGATTTTGTTTTAGTTCTAATGAGCGATGCAGACCAAGTAATTTAGCCAAATCTTCGATACGCAAATCTTCCACTGGATAATAAAATTCAGGCTCTTTTCTCACCATGCTCAATTGTGAAAGCGTGAAAGAGGAGGCACTCCCTTCTGCCCGTTCAATCACATCAATCGGTGTAACTAAGACCTCTGTTAACCAGTTGGACACATCAAACGTTTGCGAAAGATGAGGATACACGCCAAAAAATTCGTCTAAGTGTTTTTGGTGAAGTGATAAATCAAGGTCACTGCCAAAGTCCTGATCTTCTAGAATATTGTGAAGTAAATTCCCTGTCGTAGCACTTCTAGGTGCTGAAAATCTGACTGGATCATTTGTCTTAGGTTGAGGATATTGATGGCTATCATTATCCTGCTCAGATTCCTTTTCTAACATATCCACAAAGGCATGACGTTTGGTTAATTTACTGAACGATTGCACTTCCCATTGCATCTCCGTCCGCTGTGGTGATTGTAAGTGAGATACATCTGATTTTTTCAGATTTGATTGCGGATAATAGGTACTTAAATCGGCCTCAAGATCATAGTATGCAAATTGGAAAGCATCTGGGTGATATTGCTGGATGCGATTAAACTTGTCAGTTAAATCCGTTTTATTGGCATGTTGTACACCAAGACATGTTGCGATGGGTGTTGCTATCAGATCACTGGGTTTACCTATGCCTAAGTAACACTTTTTCTCAGCCCGAGTAATCGCCACATACAACAATCGCATAGACTCTTCAAAGGCTTGTTGTTTGGCACGATCAGAAGCAAATGGAGGCGCACCAACCTGCACAAACTGACCTTGTGCTATGTCTGAATCAAACCCCAACGCTGTCTGCTTGCTTACATCCGGCTGATATTTCAACGCAACACTACTATCCCCCTTTGGCTTGTAGCCAACATATGGGGCAAATACGATAGGATACTCCAAGCCTTTGGAACCATGGATAGTCACAATTTTAATCAAATCATCATCCGATTCCAGACGTTGAATTTGTTCGTCACTAATATTTTGAAATTTCTCGCCCACCATGTCTATCTGCCTTGCGAGCCAGGTGCATAAATTGCTGTGTTCGGTGATTTCCTTTTGCTTTTGCTGCAAGATATCAGCCAGGTGCAAATAATTAGTAATTTGTCTCTCTGTTTGCATCGCCCCTTTTCGAGAGACGAAATGCTCTTTCACTAAAGAGGTAACAAGCGAGTAAATACCCGATTTATGCCAAACATGGCTTAGCTCAACGAGTCTTGTTACTTGTTCGTCGTATCTGGGGTCGAGAGGATCTTGTAACTGAGCAATCACTGAACTATCCAATCCCAATAACTCTGTTGAACAAGCTTGCAATACTTTTCGTGTTTGAGAATATTCAATCATTCCTTCCAGCACAAATAACAACTGTTTAGCTTCTGCCGAAGCAAAGACACTTTGCTTGTTGGAAAGGTACACAGACTTTATACCTGCTTGTGAAAGTGTGTTTTGCAGCGTGTTTGCCTCAGATTTCCCTCTTACTAAAATGGCGATGTCTTGCGGTTTTACATTCTGGTTAGTTTCTGTATCTGCATTATCTGTTCCCATAAGTAAAGGTTTATCCAATAAACGGATAATTTCATTAGTCACCCATTTAGCTGCTTGGACTTTGTATTTATTCTGGCTTGAATCGCGCTCAAAATAGGGTCTTTGGGGCGCAAAGAAGGTAATCGGAACCGAACCATCTAACAGACCGT
>JBEVCF010000036.1:0-7434 GCA_040514355.1 Glaciecola sp. | reverse complement strand
CCTGCATAAATCCACGGGTAACCAATGCCGGTCCCAAACAGATTTTGTTGAATATTCTGGTTTTGGCTCACAAGCCTAGTTGGATCGACCAACTCTCCCGTTTTGACATCTCTTTCCCAGTCAGCCTGGTCTAGATTATCTAAGATGGTGGAGGAGGTATTTTGCTGCAGACTCGTCCCGTAAAACAATAAATTATAAGCATGGATCAACTCAGGGGTTGAACGGAAATTATGTTGCATATTCCAGCGATAATCAGCGCGCTCTACAGCTTGTAAATAGGTGTAGATATCCCCCCCTCTAAAGCTGTAAATCGCCTGCTTAGGATCGCCTATCATAAGAAGCATATTACTCGTTTTAGGCGGGTATAGTGCTGAAAATATCTGATATTGATGTTGATCTGTATCTTGAAATTCATCAATCAAAGCAACTTTATAGCGCGATCGCAAATCATCGACCAAACCGTGCTGATTGTGATTAATCGCATTAGCGAAAGCGCGCACAGTATCGTTGTGGTCCATCTTATTTTGACGCTGTTTGACAAATTCTGCCTCTGCTTTGATTTCCTCTATCATCTTAGCAAGCCACACAAAATCATCGGGGTGAGCTTTGAATGCTGCAAAATGAGTTTTCAACTTCTTATATGACCCAACCACAACATCTGCATATTCGTTAACTAAGTCCTCTAGTTCATTACGCGTTTGTTTATCTAAATTCAATTTATCTAGAGTATTTTTACCTAAATACTGTTTAGCTGATGTAAGTTTATCGACGCTAATAGTCGGGGCTTCGATCCAGCCAAGGACCGCTTCAATATTTTTATCCAGTGCGCCCCCTGGCTTGAAGTTATTAAATTGTTTGATCTCAGGTAAGTATCGCTGCGTCTCTCTCACTATTTTTTGTGCCACTGGCAGATTAGCCAAGCGCTGCACCTCTAATAAACAATCTTCCTCATAAATACTTACGTCTGTTGGGATCACCTTAAAGTCAGTAAACAACGCATCGTTAAAGGTATTGCAAAAGTCTTTGGGTGATGTCACGCCGTGACGTGCAACCAAGGCTTGGAAATCGGAACTGTGTCGATGTTTGCGATAACTGTCTTCTACACATTGCAATACGATATCAGTGGTGGAATTTTCAATATTAATCTCAAAAGGCAAAGCGCTAGCGAAGGCACAACGAGCCAACTCGCGCTGACAAAAGGCATTAATCGTATAGATGGGCGCCTCATCAAGTAGGACAATAGCTTGGTTTAATTTAAATAAACCATGTTTTGCTTGCGCCACCAGCTCATCGCCAGACAAGCCCTTAAACACATTCTCTAAAATAGGTTCTGAAGGATATGTTTGATGTGCTAAGACATCTGCCATGATGTCCTGGAGTTCCAATAAAAACGAGGCCACTCTGCTTCTCAACTCCTGAGTCGCAGCTTTCGTGAACGTCACGACTAGGATTTGATCAATCGTTTTATCTGTTTCAAGCAACAAACGTGCAATGATCCGAGTTATATTGTGAGTTTTACCTGTCCCTGCACTTGCTTCAATAAGGTGCACGCCGCTAAGTTGCATTTGTGAGACGTTTAAAGGATCAAACTTCATTGTGCCTCCCCCTACTTCTTGGCAAAAAACAGTTCAAAGGGCAATAACATATCTATCAACGCCGCCAGCATATTCACCTGTTCTTTAGGATACTGATATTGTTCGGAAAACGCATAGGTAAATGCCTCATCTTCTCCTTCGTTATCAATTAATTTTTCAAGTCGTGTGTTAAATAACGCTTCCAATATTGCTTTGTCATTGATGTATTTTGAAGGGGTCTTACTCTGGACTTTGGTAAACCAGCTATCATTCATCAGCCACCCTCGTTCGATGCCACTATGGTAAATTTGTAAGATAATTTGTAAGAAAGCTTGGGCTTGCGCAACAGAAAATGCCTCTTTCTCGAGCCGCATTTCAATACAATTTTGCACGATTATCTTGCTGCTACTATTCCAGTACATCTCATAAAATGTGGCCTGACTCGCCCTTTCTTCACCTAGTTGCACAATATAAGCACAGTGTTGAATGATATACTCTAAACGCAACCACAAAGCACTTCCTTTGACGGTGACATAGTGAAGCTCACCCTCTTCGTTGATTTGAAGATTACCCGTCAGCTGCGTTTCCATTGCAATCTGAGACTGAGCTGTCGAGTGTTGCCATGTTTGCCATTCAACCACGCAGTTTAAGGCTTGTTTTGTGACAGACGGATATGGTGCATATTGGATGGGGGCTAGCGCTTTAAAAGCAGCAATAATTTTGTGCTCTAATTGTGCTTTGGGTAGCTCGCCACACTTGATTGCATTATTGATAATTTCGTTCTGCTTAAAATCACTCGCACCATCGACAACTACGTGTTGGAGCGCTTGTTCAAATAAGCCATACCGCGTCAATGCGGAGAGATCAAACGGCTCGACATCGTCGTGGAGATCATTATATTTTTGCCATTTAAAACCGTAATTTTTTTCGATGAACGCCGCACTTGGATCTTTAAAAAAACGGGCGAGTTCTAAGGTTGAAGCATCCACAATTCTGTCATGCTCAAAACCATATGTAACTGCGTTATTTCGTTGTGCAAGAGAAAACCATGGTGTTGAAAATGCAGGGGTAGAAGTCGCCTCAAAGTTTTTGATATTAAAGGGCTGTAAGGGATGCTCTACTATATTGACTTGCCCTGGAAAGCATGTGTCCAGATAACGTTTGAACTCAAATAAAACCAAACTTGGTTCTTTCACTTTATTGGTGTATTGGTCGCGTCCTTGATAGCTCAGATACAGATATTGACGTGCTGATAGTAAGGCTTCTAAAAACAAATAGCGGTCTTCTGCTTTACGCGAACGGTCCCCTAACATAGGTGGCGTCATATCCATCAAATCTATACCAGAGCGCTTGGTGATCCGCGGGAATACACCATCATTTAAGCCTAGCATACAAATAACTTTAAACGGCACAGATCGCATGGGTACCATCGAACTAAACGTTACCTGCCCAGTGTTAAATTGATTCAGAGTATCGGGTGTACTAAAAACGCTCTGCAACTCTTCTTTTATCACCGACAGTGGCATGGTGGCCGTCATGTTTGCAGCTTGCATACTACTTACCGTTCGCTGGATCCCTTTTTGTAGCGCTTGTAAGCTTTTATTATCTTGGTCATGCTCACTAAATAACAAGGGGAGGACGTTCTGTGTAAAAAACACCGACCATTGTTGTGGTGTTCGAGGTTGGGTGATCACATTTTTAAGTGCTTGAACACTTTGTACAAACGATAATACAGTACCATGTAAGCGCCAATCATTGCCATGTAATGCTGATAACCAGGTTGGTTGCTGTTGAACATTAGCTGCAGTGGCCAGACTACCTTTAGCCAGTCTTTCACTGCCCCACCGCCAACTGAACTGTCCATCTTGTTTACTGCCTAATACTTGGCTCTGATGCTCTTCATCAAAGCCCCAATAAGTGCGACTGGCTTTGATCCACTCTACTGCTGTCGCAACATCAGAATCGCTCAATTTGAGACGCGCTTGAATCACGGGTAAGTGTAAATAACTAATAATTTGATTAGCCATGAGGCGGTTATCAGGTAGCGATAACAGATCTAAAAACATAGATACCATTGGATCCGCATCAATAGGGGCGCGATCCGCAATTGAGCATACGATGCGAGGGTCATTATTAGATTGCTGGTCATATGGGCGTCGGAACACACTATCTACATAAGGAGCATAATCTTCAACAGCCGGACACAGCACGATAATGTCATGCGGTCTAATATCTTCATTGTGTTCTAATACATCCAAAAGATAATCATGCAACACTTGCACCTCTCTGACGACCGAGTAGCAGGAGCGAATTGCAATAGAATTATCCTCATCCAACACCGGGCTAGAAGGGGTTTTGAGCGTGAGCATACTGTGCTGTACGTGCTGCAGCATAGTCCAATGTGGACTATCTTTTTGTTCTTGGTTTTGTGCAAACAGTGCTGATGAAAATAACTGTGACTCGGTAATATCTTGGACTGCAGCATTGTGCAATTGATTGAACAACGTTCGGCCTTGTTGTCCTAAATTAGCAAGAAGAGGATTGGGTGACGCTTCGTTTTGTAACTTCTCAATAGAAGATTTGATGGCCTTACTCGCTTCTTCTTTATCTGAACGTAAATCCCCCCAAAACTCCATACAAGGATTTATATGGAAAAAATACACATCGATATACTGAGCGATACATTCAAAAAATTCTATTTGCTTTGGGCTAAGTGCATTCACTGCAAAAATGTAAATTTGCTTGGGTAGTGGATGTTTAGGTTGTGCCACGTGTTGCATCGCTTGATTGATCAAGGCAACAGGGTGCTGTGCGTCTTCTGCGACTAATAACTGCCAAATAGTGCGTTGCCACTCTTGCAGTGGATGTACGATATCTTGATGCACGCAACCTTGTGACCAATTTTCTATCCATGCAGGTCTGAATTGTACGTACTGTTCTAGTACATCCGCTAATTGTTTTGCGAGGTGATATTTTGCAAGCTGCTGATCTGAGGCTGATTGCCAGTAACTAGCCACATCGCCAAACGATGCAGAGTTTTGGAACGCTTGTGTTTCGAACAACGCCAATATACGCCAAACCAAAATCTCTCTCTTGTAAGCACTTTCTACTGGTATGGCATCTTTACCTAATATCAAACGACCTAATTCGTAAATAGCACGAGATAACAATGGAAATTCTAGATTAATGGCTATTCCGGTTGATTTTGCTAAAGCCAACGAGACATAGTGCTTCATACCTTGACTTTCAACTACGACCATTGTTGGTGTAAAAGGGTGATGTCCAGGTTGATGTTTTTGCTGTTCTATCAATGCTTGTAGCATAGTAATGAGGTGCTCTTGACGATTAGATGGGATCAGATAAAACATAGAAGCACTCCAGAATTATATGTATAAATACACAGTGGTGTTAATTTAGACTTAGCCCCCACAAAAAGCAAACAGAAAAAACAAAAAATTGCCTATACCTTGATTTCCTTACAGTTTAAAATGCAAAAAAAAACTAATTAAAGGTGCAACTATGCTCACTGCTCAACAACTTGCCACGATGCTTGATTTGCAAGATAAAATGAATAAAAAAGTCAATCCAAATTGGCTCAAAGCAGGTTACGGATTCATGCGAGCCGCCATGGTTGAATCAGTCGAAGCGATTGAGCATCACGGTTGGAAATGGTGGAAAGCACAAGACAAAGATTTGCCGCAACTACAAATGGAATGTGTGGATATTTGGCATTTTGCGTTATCGCATATCATCATTGCCAACGATGGCAATATCGCTGTTTCTGCTGACAAGATTGCACAAGAGTTACAGGCTAAACAATCAGAACTGACCTTTGACGGCAAAACCTATTCATTCGCCACACAAGGTTTACTAGACAATTTAGAGCTTATGACCGGTTTGGCTGCTGCCAAGCGCTTTGATGTAAGCCTATTTATGCAAATTATCGAACAATGTGAACTCGACAGTGACGAGTTATTCAGACAATACGTGGGTAAAAACATCCTCAATTTCTTCCGCCAAGACCACGGTTATAAAGAGGGTACCTACATAAAAGAATGGCACAGTAGAGAAGACAATGAACATTTAGTTGAAGTACTGGATGCCACAAACCCTTCCCAAGACAACTACGCAGATGCTATTTATCAAGGTTTGCTGTTGAGATATCCAAATTAAAAAAGCGCGGCCTTGCACCGCGCTACGTGATGCTTAGTCGAGGAATATCACCTTTTGTGAATACTCCTTCGCAATCACATCTGAGAATTGCTCTTCCAATACATGACGCTTCACCTTTAAAGTAGGCGTCAAAAGATTATTATCAATCGTCCACTCATCCTTTAAAACAACGACATGATCGAGCTTCATATGACTTTCAAGGGTTGCATTAACCTTTTCTAAAGTAGCTTCAATGGACGTTGCTTGCTCAGATTGAGAAAGTTTTGCAGCTTCTTCAGATAAGACCATAAGCGCAATCGGTTGAGGTAAGTTATTACCTGTGACACACACTTGTTCGACATTAATGTTTTCCAAAATTTTCCCTTCAATAGGCGCTGGCACTACGTACTTACCCTTAGATGTTTTGAAAATTTCCTTTAAACGGCCGGTGATTTTGACGTAACCGTCCGCATCAATCTCACCTTTGTCACCTGTACGAAGGTAACCATCATCAGTAAAAGTCTCCGCTGTTTTCTCCGGCTCAAGATAATAACCCAACATATTACACGGAGCTTTGACTTGAATTTCGCCAGCATCAGAGATGCGAATATCCACCCCCGTATACGCTTTGCCAATACAACCTACTTTATCGGAGCGATATGGCACAGACGCCGTACCAAAAGCAGAATTTTCTGTCATACCCCAGCCTTCCGAAATTTTGACACCAAGACGTTCAAACCATGTAATGACTGACGGAGCTAAGGGCGCAGAACCACTCGCCCATAATCGCGCTTGGTCAATACCTAACGCACCCACAATTTTCTTTCTAACAACATTGTTTAAAAACGGAATCTTGAGCAATAAATTGAGCTTCTTTTGCGGTACTTTGGCTAAAATGCCCATTTGGAACTTCGTCCATAAACGCGGTACTGATACGAATAAAGTTGGCCGATGATTAACGACGTCTTGATTGAAGGTATCTAAATTATCAACGAATGAGATTTGCATCCCTGAGTAAAAACTCGCCAGCTCTATAATCACTCTCTCTGTAATATGCGCAAGTGGTAAATACGACATGACGCGATCATCTTGAGATACGGCCAAATCGTCTAGGCATGCACTTGCCGCCCAGTTGATGGTGCGAAAACTGTGCATCACGCCTTTGGGTTCACCGGTACTACCAGAGGTATAGATGATCGTCATCAAATCGTCTAAATCTGGAACGGGATCATCAGCAATCGGTTCAATATCCATGTACTCAGACCAAGTTTGACTCGCGGTCAAATCAGGGTATGGAAACCCGACAGTCGGTAAGCCTTCGGGAATAGTTGCTAAACTCGCAGGGGTATTATCAAAACGCCCAACGAACATGAGTTTGACGTCAGCATGCTTGACCACGTAGCTGACTGTGTCGGCACCCGCCGTAGCGAAAATAGGGACACTGACATGCCCAGCTAGCATGATCCCTAAATCAGTGATAAACCATTCGGCACAGTTTTTTGAAAAGATACCAATACGACTACCTGACTCAAGTTCTAGTTTGCGCAATTGCGCCGCAACTTTTCGAGCCTGTAGGGCTACTTCCTGCCAAGTATAGTCTTTCATTTTACCGGCAAAAGGTTGTCTTAAATAGACGTCTTGAGCGTGTGCCTTTTCCCAATAATAAAGCATCTCTACTGGAGTTTTCATCGGTGTCGTGGTGCTAGGC
>JBEVCF010000035.1:5958-9562 GCA_040514355.1 Glaciecola sp. | reverse complement strand
ATGAACACCTGCGTACCATCCACAAAAAAAGCGTGCAAACACATCCCTACGATCGCTTGCTTGTATTTTTTTGAGGATAAGCGCTGTTCTGCGCGCAACGCTTGACGCCAAGGGACCGCAATTTTGCGACAAAACTTCGCCAGCGTTTTGCTCTCTTCGGTATCAGCATACTCAACGACGGCCGTTTGAAAGTGGATATCACTATCTAACGCTGCAGCCAGCGCACAGGACATATCACTTATCCGGTCTTTGGGATCCAGTTCAGGTAAATGCGCCAATACAGTAATCAACTGACGTGCAAACATCAACTTTGCAAAATGAATGTGGGTATCGATGTGTGCGTGTTGCACTGGGTTGTAAAAGACAAAATAGACAAAGCCACTGTTTTTTTTAACCGTCGCATAGCCATACATTTCGGCATGAGCAGTATGATATTCAAGCTCTTGTGCCATATTTTGCTCATACCCTGGCCGGCAATAACAAAGCAACCCAATTACATTCATATCAGTGTTTACCTTGTTGTGTAAATGCAAACCAGACCCATCCACCACTTAGAATGAGCCAACCTAATATCATGAGCAATCCACCTAATGGAATGAAAAAACTCAATGCCGTCATACCGGTTGTATATTTGATTAAAATCAGGCCACTGAATAATGCAATGCCTTTGAGGTGGAGTACCATCACCACTGTCAGAACGATACGCAGCGGCACCAAGCGCTCAATATAACATCCCGTACCGCAACACAATACGGCGATGGCGTGCACGACTAACATTGTGAGGGCTTGCTCAATACTTTGGTTCGCTGATGTGGAAAAACCGGCCGATTGATGGGCAAACCACGCACTAAATCCTACATAAAATGCTAGCCACAAAGCAGCCATGCCAACGTAAAAACTATAGGAAGCGGGATGAATAAAGCTCCAGTGGAACAGGCGGCGTAGCACGACATTCTCTCTTATACAGCAATGGCTTGATTTTCTTCTATTTCGATCTGGGTCAAAATCCATTCACGAAATACAGCGATTTTTTCTTGATCGGCTAACGCTTGTTCACTGACCAAATAAAATCCTTCTTTGGATTGGGTTTTCTCTACAAAAGGCGCAACTAGTCGCCCTGCTTCAATGTCAGGCTTGGCAAGAATTGTATTACCCAATGCAACGCCCTGCCCCAATGCAGCAGCTTGTAATACTAACATAGAGTGGCTGTAAATTGGGCCTTGATTAACATTTATTTGAGGCAGATTAAATTGTTTTAACCACTGTTTCCACGCATTACGAGAGACGTCATGCAACAAAGTATGGTGTGCCAAATCAGCCAAGTTACGCATAGGTTTATCACCTTGCAACAACAACGGTGAACACAGAGGGGTCAAAAACTCAGGTTGAAGTTGCGTGGAATGCAGGTTTTGCCAGCGACCTTTGCCGTAATAAATTGCCACGTCCATCGTATCATCGAGATAATTCTCGTCGAAGTCCACGGCTTTGATTCGCACATCAATGTCTGGGTACAAGGTATCAAACTGATTGATGCGCGGCACCAACCACTGCGTGGCGAAACTCGGTGGCGTACCGATTGTAATAGCCCCCTTAGCGCCCCGTGATAACAGCTTTTCTGTCGCATCGTGAATATGTGCAAACACGTCTTTGATATCTGCGCAATAAGCCTGCCCTTCTTCGGTAAGCAAGAGGGTTCTATTTTTGCGCAAGAATAGTTTGATATGCAAAAAGTCTTCTAATAACTTTATTTGATGGCTCACTGCCGCCTGTGTCACGAATAATTCTTCTGCCGCCTTGGTAAATGACAAGTGTCTAGCAGCAGACTCAAAGGCCTTTAAAGCGTTCAATGGAGGGTAGCGTTTACGCGTCATATTCACACCGTTTTTACACTGAATTCACATGTATAATATCATTAGATTTTCTTATGATAAAGTCTTAATTCTTTTCATTTTTTTGTGTTTGTTCTTTAATCTAATATGCGCAGCGTCTGAACTAGACATGTATATCGAAACTTGGATTAAGAGAAGTACCTAATATGACAGTTAAAAATTCTAAGGCAAAAAAAGCAAACGTGAAACAGTCACGGATCCCTTTGATCAGTGTAGCAGCGTTTATTTTCAGCGCTTCGGCACAAGGGAATGAGTTGTTTGATCAGCACATCCTGCAGGCCATGGTCAGCGATATGAAGGACAGCTTACAGATACTGAAAGTTGAAACCAAAAACAATGTCAAAAATTTGGATATCAAAGCTGTTGTGAAACATAATTTGCATGTAGATAAACCTGCTGTCGAGTTAGTTAGAACAGTACATGCAGAGACTAAACTAAAGGATAGTGTTGGCGAGTAAATTCGTTAACACAACATATTAGGCTTAAGATAAATCACTCGATTGAATAAAACAGGCAGGGATAGACATACCCTGCCTCTCAGTCATAATAAGCGTTTTATGACGTTCTACTAATCGGCACTTGTATCAAGGGGGGCAAACGACTTGACCAACTCATCTACCGCTAGCATTTGCGCAAGATAGGGTTCGAGCTTATCTAACTGCAATGCACACGGGCCATCGCATTTCGCTTGGTTTGGATCGGGGTGCGCTTCAATAAACAATCCCGCCAAACCTAAAGCCATCCCACTACGCGCAAGTTGTGCTGCTTGGGCACGACGACCATCAGCCGATGATTCACGACCACCTGGCTTTTGCAGAGCATGTGTTGCATCGAAAATAACCGGTGCCATAGACTTCATTTCATCCATGCCTAGCATATCCACCACTAGGTTGTTGTAGCCATAACACGAACCGCGCTCACACAACATAACCTTTTCATTACCAGCCTCAGCAAATTTTTGGATGATGTGACGCATTTCATGGGCAGCTAGGAATTGGGGCTTTTTGACATTAATAACGGCTTGTGTAGCAGCCATAGCAACCACCAAATCGGTTTGACGAGCCAAAAATGCAGGTAATTGGATGACATCCACCACCTCTGCTACCGGTGCAGCTTGGTATGGTTCATGTACGTCAGTGATAATCGGGACGTTAAAGGTTGACTTGATCTCTGCAAAGATCTTTAAGCCCTCTTCCATACCGGGTCCACGATAAGAATGCACCGAAGAACGGTTGGCTTTATCAAAAGACGCCTTGAACACATAAGGGATCCCCAATTTTTGGGTCACCTCGACATAATGTTCAGCAATACGCATGGCTAAATCACGCGACTCAAGTACGTTCATGCCACCAAACAGCACAAAAGGTGCATCATTGGCAACGCGGTGTGTCCCAACCTGACAAGCAGCAATCATAATTATTCCTATTAAAAAATGGGGGTTTTAGAAAACGCGACCTGCATCGTGATCAATAACCACGTTAATGCCCCGATATAACCAACTACACGCATCGCATTGTTCCGTGCCCATTTCACGATAAGTGTCGCCATTAATACGTATAGCACCAAGCCAATGAGCTTACTTGTGACCCATGCATCTACGAAGGGATATTGATTTAAAACAATACACAAACCGATCGCTGAGCCAAGTAAAATGGTGTACACGATGTGCGGCACAATTTTAAGCCACTTCGCATCTTTGAACTTCATGTCAAACG
>JBEVCF010000035.1:0-5948 GCA_040514355.1 Glaciecola sp. | reverse complement strand
CATCACCACAGATAGGCCTAGGGCAGTTAAATGCAGGTGTTTGAACATCATATACATAGTGTGTTTCCTTATCGTTGTTATTCGTGGTTATTTTTCAACCCATTGTGCATATGTCAATCGCGGTTGCTTGGCATAATCGCACACAGTTTGTACTTGTGAAAAGCCATTTTGGGTAAAAATTGTTTGAACGTGTTCAGCTTGTGTATTGCCATGCTCTATCGCCAACCAGCCATTGAGACGTAAATAATTCGGGGCAGAGCGAATGATCTGTTCGATATCAGCATACCCACCGCTACTACTCGATAGCGCTGAATTTGGCTCAAAACGCAGATCACCAATGTCCAAGTAAGGACTATCCGGCTCGACATACGGCGGGTTGGTGACAATAACAGAGAATCGTCCTTGCACATGTTCAAACCAACTACTTTGCAATATATCGACATTGCTCACACCAATTTTCTGAGCATTGTGCTTGGCTAGCGTGACCGCCTCTTCGACCACATCGACTGCTGTTATGGATACATCGGGTCTGGCAGCTGCTATAGAAATGGCGATAGCACCCGTGCCGGTGCCCAAATCTAAACACGGTCCAGGTTGTTGTTCAAGTAATGACAGTGCTGTATCAACTAACAATTCAGTTTCTGGACGTGGGATCAAAGTACAAGGACTCACCGCAAACTCATGCTCATAAAACGCCTGCACCCCAGTGATAAATGCAACAGGTTCACCGCTCATGCGACGTTTGATATAGCTATGAAATTTGTCGAATTGCGCTTCGGACAAATGCCTATCTGGCCAAGTGGCTAAATACGTCGGGGTTTGCGCTAAGACAGCACACAAAAGGACTTTGGCATCACTGCGTGCGTCATGTTGACTGTACGTTGTCTCTGCACCACTGTGAGAACTCGCCAGCACCCGACAGGACTGTGTACCCCATGCGAGTGCTTGCGCGATAGTTTGGGTATTATTCATCTGACAACTGGGCGAGCAGATCAGCTTGGTGTTCTTGGCGAATGGGTTCCAACAAGGCATCTACATCCCCTGCCACAACATCATCGAGTTTGTATAAGGTCAAATTAATGCGATGGTCAGTCACACGCCCCTGAGGATAGTTGTAAGTACGGATCCGTTCAGAACGATCACCACTGCCAACCAAACTTTTACGTGTGCTTGCTTCTTCTGTAGCGCGTTTTTCCTCTTCAATATTATTCAAACGCGATTGTAAAACAGACATGGCCTTGGCCCGGTTTTTATGTTGTGAACGCTCATCCTGACATTCTACGACCACACCGGTCGGCAAGTGCGTGATACGAATTGCTGAATCGGTTTTGTTTACGTGCTGGCCCCCTGCACCCGATGCCCGGAACGTATCAATGCGCAAATCAGCAGGATTGATATCAATGGCTTCTGATTCAGGTACTTCTGCTAAGACCGCTACCGTACAAGCGGAGGTATGGATCCGACCTTGGCTCTCAGTCTCAGGGACCCGTTGGACACGGTGCCCACCTGATTCAAATTTTAAGACGCCGTATGCACCCTCACCAATCACATTAGCAATGACCTCTTTATACCCGCCATGTTCACCCTCGTTGGCTGAAATTAACTCTATGCGCCAACCTTTGGTTTCGGCGTAACGCGAATACATACGGAACAAATCTCCCGCAAATATAGCGGCTTCATCACCGCCAGCACCTGCGCGTATCTCCAAGAAACAGTTGCTGTCATCGTTAGGATCTTTGGGCAGTAACAAAATCTGTAGCGTTTGTTCTAATTCAACCACACTGTCTTTCGCTGCTTTCAGTTCTTCTTGCGCCATCTCGCGCATATCAGCATCGTCTTCTTGTAACATCTCCTGTGCCATTTCGATATCATCTAAAGCAGTCTGATAGGCACGGAAGTGTTTTACGACGTCTTCTAATTGCGCGTATTCTTTGGACAGCGCTTTAAACTTTTCTTGATTGCCAATAACATCAGGATCGCTCAATAGCGCTTGCACTTCTTCAAAGCGCTCAACCAGCATTTCTAATTTAACAACGACGGATTGTTTCATGTATTTCCCAAATAGTGCGATTAGTTCTCGTCGTCAGCGTGACCGAGAACCTGTTTAATTTCTTCCAGTACCGCCTGATTACCCTGCGCAATCAATGCATTGAGTAAGATAGTTGGACGGTGACTGAGTTGATTGGTTAATTTATAGGCGAATTCGTCAAGCACAACATCGGGTTGTTGACCGTCGGCTAACTGTTGTTTGGCCTTGGCTATCAGTGCATCGCGAGTATGCTGTGTGGATTGGCGAAACCCTTTCACAATATCCACGCTTTGCTGTGCTTGTTGCCATTGGGCAAACTGCGCGATTTGCTGTTCGATTAAGCTTTGTGCTTCAAGGGCGGCTTGCTCGCGGTTAGCAATATTTTCTTGTACGATTTGTTGTAAATCATCGACGGTATACAAGTAGACTTCATCTAAATCGCCGACTTCTGGCTCGATATCCCGTGGCACTGCAATGTCGACTAACAGCATTGGTTTGTGCTTTCTCAGCTGTAAAGCGTGCTCTACCATCCCCTTACCAATAAGTGGCAATTGTGATGCGGTAGAGCTGATAACAATATCGGCTTTCGCTAAATGTGAAGGGATTTGGTTGAGCGTAATTGCCGTGCCATTAAATGCTTGGGCAATTTCTTGGGCTTTACTCAAGGTGCGGTTAGCGACATCAATGTGGACTGCGCCTTGTTCATGCAGATGTTTAGCAACTAACTCTATCGTCTCCCCTGCACCGACCAACAAAACCTTTGCTTTATGCAAAGGAGAAAAAATTTGTTTGGCTAGTTGTACCGCAGCAAAAGCGACCGAAACAGCGTTGGCACCAATTTCAGTTTCACTGCGCACTTTTTTGGCAACCTGAAAGGTATGCTCGAACACTTTATAAAACGAGGTGGGAATAGCATCGTGGTGTTTAGCGTCACTCACGGCTTGTTTGACCTGCCCTAAGATTTGCGGCTCACCCAAAATCAACGAGTCTAAACCACTCGCAACCCGCATAATATGCATTAATGCGGCTTCATCGGTATGGATGTAACTGTGCTGCAAAATTTCATCAGCAGATAAGTTGTGAAATTGCGCTAACCATTGGGCAACAAACTCTGGATCGTGCTCGTTTGGGGTATCCAAATAAATTTCGGTGCGATTGCACGTTGATAAGACCACCGAGCCTGAGACCGCATCCATATTTTTCAAGCTAGCAAACGCTGATGCCAACGAATCAGGCGTAAATGCCACTTTTTCGCGCAAAGCAACGGATGCTGTGTTGTGATTGATGCCAAAGGCAATAATGGTCATGACCGAAGTACTATACTGTAAAAACGGGGGGCATTGTACGAAAAACAAGGCCTAATTTAAAGCATCTCACCGTGATATTTATTAGACACAATCAGCTTGACCAATATACAATCAATTGTAATACATACACAAAAAATGATAAGTATCTTCCATGAGACTGGGTTTACACCGCCTGTTATACTTGTTGTGCACGACACTTTTGCTGAGTGCTTGTGTGACAATACCTCCATCCAATGTCTTGACTGTACGTTCTGTTAGTGAATTAAAGCAGTTTGTCGTCTCAGGCAAATTAGCCGTGATCACCCCCAATAAAAAACAATCTGCACGCTTGTTCTGGCAACAACTAGATGCAACAAGTTACAAAGTGTCAGCCAGCACCGTGCTCGGGATCTCAGTCTTTTCCGCCCAACGTCAGCAGAATCTTTTCTCGGTTGTGGTTGAAGGGCAGACATATCAGTCTGACGAGCCCACACAGTTATTGTTCGACCTTACTGGGTGGTGGTTGCCCGTTGATGATTTTGGCGCGTGGCTCCGGGCTGATGTTAATGCTAGTGAAGGCCAGATAGAGTACCATGCAGATTCAACACAGCTAAAAACATTCACACCGATTTGCACAGCACAATGCTCTAGCCCACTGACTATCGCATACAGTGATTATCGACCTTACGGCCAACTTATGCTACCCCATTCCATCCGGATTGATGGCTCAGGTGAACGATCTCAGACGTTAAAGTTACGCATCAACGAGTGGCGCTGAAATGTCTTTACTTGCACAGTATCAACATGAAACTTGGCCTAGCCCAGCCAAACTGAACTTATTTTTACACATTACCAATCAACGCGCAGATGGCTACCACGAATTACAATCGCTGTTTCAAATGCTCGATTATGGCGACACACTCACGTTTGCCCCTGCATCTAGCAGCAACATCACGCTATCGCCTGCGATCCCCGGCGTTGCGCTTTCAGACAACTTGGTATATCGCGCTGCGCATTTGCTTCAAACACATGCAAACGTTCAAACGGGCGTGCACATTACGTTGGAAAAACGCTTACCCATGGGCGGAGGACTCGGTGGTGGCTCTACGAATGCGGCCACAACCTTGCTCGTATTGAATCAGTTATGGCAGTGTGGTCTTTGTAATTCACAATTGTGTCAACTCGGTTTGCAACTGGGTGCAGATGTGCCTGTATTTATCAACGGTCTAACCACTTTTGCAGAAGGTGTGGGTGAACGCTTTATACCTGTGCCTGAGGCGCAACAAAGCGGTGCTTACTACTTAGTCGTTCACCCTGGCGAACACGTTTCGACAGGGACTGTGTTTACCCATCCTGATTTACCCAGAAATACACCCAAAATGGCATTTAGCGATTATACTTTTGCTAAGACGCAAAATGATTGTCAGGAATTAGTCGTAAACTTGTATCCTAAGGTTGCAAAATTATTACAGCACTTGTTACACTACGCCCCGTCGAGAATGACGGGAACAGGTGCATGTATTTTCACCATTTTTGACACGGAAACAGACGCTCAAGTAGCACTTGAGACGCTCCTACATGAGCAAATATTAGACACTAACGCAACGGCATTTATTGGCCAAGGCGTCGCAACTTCACCACTGCGGACAAAAATAAAGTCAATATTTGGCGTTTGGGACAAGGATTAACAATTGGGGTATAGCCAAGTTGGTAAGGCAGCGGGTTTTGATCCCGCCATCCGTAGGTTCGAGTCCTGCTACCCCAGCCACTTCTTATAACGAACCTTCGCACTGAGGAAAAACCTGTGCCAGACATGAAGATTTTTGCCGGTAACGCGGTACCAGCACTTGCTAACAAAGTAGCAGAACGCCTCTACACCAAACTGGGTAACGCCACTGTCAGTCGCTTCAGCGACGGTGAAATTTCTGTAGAAATTCACGAAAACGTGCGTGGTTCCGATGTATTCATCATCCAGTCTACTTGTGCACCTACAAATGATAACCTAATGGAATTGATTGTGATGATTGACGCGTTGCGTCGTGCATCCGCTGGCCGTATTACTGCCGTTATCCCTTACTTTGGTTATGCTCGTCAAGACCGTCGTGTGCGTTCAGCACGGGTTCCCATTACCGCTAAAGTAGTTGCTGATTTTCTATCTAACGTTGGTGTTGATCGGGTGCTAACCATTGATTTGCACGCCGAACAGATTCAAGGTTTCTTTGATGTACCAGTAGATAATGCCTTTGGCACCCCCATCTTACTGGCTGATATGCAAACACGTGATTTTCACGATCCGGTCGTGGTATCACCTGATATTGGTGGTGTTGTACGTGCACGTGCAACCGCTAAACTATTAGATGATATTGACTTGGCCATTATTGACAAACGTCGTCCGAAAGCCAACGTAGCAAAAGTCATGAACATCATTGGTGACGTCAAGGACCGTGACTGTATCATTGTTGACGATATGATTGATACCGGCGGTACCCTTGCTAAAGCGGCTGAAGCATTAAAAGAACACGGTGCGCGCAAAGTATACGCTTATGCGACTCATGCCATTTTCTCGGGTCGCGCACCAGAAAATCTAGAAGCATCGGTCATTGACGAAATTATCGTGACGGACAGTATCCCTT
>JBEVCF010000034.1:1492-12679 GCA_040514355.1 Glaciecola sp. | reverse complement strand
CTACCAACTGAGCTATCGAGGCACATCAAGATGTGCAGAAACTAACGTTTCGAGGGTGCGTATTAAACTGTTTTCCGCGCTTGCTGTCAACCGTTTTTCTGCATTATTTACAAGAAAAAGAAACAAGCGCTTAAATGTTCCACTATTTGGTCAATTCTACAGCAACATCAACTACTGACACACCCTAGAATGCATAATCTTATCATTTTTCCGGTGGTGTATAACCTTCTATATCCGGCTCTTTACCCTCAAACAGATACGCTTCCATCTGTTCTTCCAAGAATTTACGCGCGTTCGGCTCCATCATGTTGAGCTTGTGCTCATTGATAAGCATGGTTTGTTTTTTTTGCCACTCAGCCCATGCTTCTTTGGAAATATTATCAAAAATACGCTTGCCCAATTCACCGGGGTAAAGCTGAAAATCTAAGCCATCTGCTGCCTTGTCCAAACGGACACAATGTACCGTTCTTGCCATGTTGTGTTTCCTTTTTATAGTGCTTGTATTTGTTGCAAAATCATTTGGCTAGGTGCTGACATACCCAATGAATTAGGCTCATCAATCGCTACCCAGCGTGCATCTTCAGTTTGCTCTGCAACTGATCTTACCCCATCTAGATGTAGCATGACAGGAGAGATATGCAAATGAAAATGCGAAAAGGTGTGTTTGAATGTCGGCAGATGCGACGTGTTGTAATCTGTCGCCCCCCACTGTTTGACCCACGTAGTGAGTTCCTCTTGGTGTGCACTCAACCACTCTCTAAGATCATCAGCTTCGGTCACAAATTCTGGTCTACTGTCTTGCTTGGTAATATTTGAAACCTCTCCAAACTGCCCAGTGGAAGCAAACCACCACAATCCTCCCCAAATTCCTTGTGCAGGACGTTTTTGCATCCACACTCGTCCGGCATAATACGGGATCAATACCGTACAATATTTATGTGGAATATCTTTTTTGGGTTTGCGCGTTGGTAGTTCATCTTGACGCCCTTGCGCATAGGCAAGACAGTGGGTGTGCACCGGACACACTTCACACTTTGGTTTACTGCGGGTGCATAACGTAGCACCCAAATCCATCATGACTTGCGTGTAATCTCCAAACCGACAATCAGGTAACAACGATTCGGCATAGTCCCATAATTGATTTTCAACTTGCTTATTGCCCGGCCAACCCTCTACCGCAAAGTAACGCGCCAAGACTCGTTTGACATTGCCATCGAGGATCGCCAAAGGTTGTTGTCTGGCGATAGATAAAATGGCACAGGCTGTGGAACGCCCAATGCCCGGTAAAGCGACCACCTCGTCAAACGTCGTCGGAAAGATACCCTGGTGGTGATCGCGAATAACCTGTGCGGCTTTGTGCAGGTTTCTCGCCCTTGCGTAATACCCTAACCCTGTCCAGTGGTGCAGCACATCTTCTTGCGGTGCATTGGCCAAATCTACTACCGTTGGGAAACGCGCCATAAACCGTTCATAAAAGGGGATCACGGTTTTGACTTGGGTTTGCTGGAGCATGATCTCCGAGATCCACACTGAATACTCTGTGATGTTTTGCTGCCAAGGCAGGTTTTTGCGCCCATGTTCATCAAACCAAGCCAATACTGCACGAGCAAAATCAAACGCCATAACTGTTTTTCTCTTTTCTTTTATTCATTTTCGTGTCCGTTGTGTCTGCTTTAGCATCAAGCGCAAACTCACAGCAACTCTTATTTTACATTCTAGCGTGAACACAGGATAATACGCACCACACAAAGATAAAGAGCAAAAACATGGGTCGTTTCCAAAACCAACAAGAAGCAGAAGCTGCAGGAGTATATATCTCCAAAGTCAAAAGCTTCGTCAAACGCGAAGGTCGTCTAACCAACGCACAAGCACGAGCTTTAGAGGAACATTGGCCAACAATGGGGCTCGAAGTCTCCATGGGTATGTTGGATTTCACTGAAGTGTTTGGTAACGCCAACCCTGTTGTGCTTGAAATTGGCTTTGGTATGGGCAAATCACTGGTTGAAATGGCACAAAATGCGCCGGATCATAACTTTATCGGGATTGAGGTCCATCGTCCTGGCGTGGGCGCTTGTCTTGCCGATGCTGCTGAAGCCGGTGTGACCAATCTGCGTGTGTTCGAGCACGACGCGATAGAAGTGTTAGCACAGTGTATTCCTGCCCATAGTTTGCAGCGTTTACAGTTGTATTTTCCAGACCCTTGGCATAAGAAACGCCATCACAAACGCCGTATTGTCCAAACTGAGTTTGCGCAGAATGTCCATGCTCGTCTCAAAGACGGAGGACACTTACATATGGCCACCGATTGGGAGCCTTACGCCCAACACATGTTAGAAGTCATGCAAGCCCAAGCTAATTACGAAAATACCTCGCCCACCGGCGATTATGTATCGCGCCCTGACTACCGCCCTATCACCAAATTTGAAGTGCGCGGTCAAAAACTAGGTCATGGTGTATGGGATCTGATTTTTGCGGCGAAAACAGCATGATGACACCAGAAAGTTTAGTTTTATTACGCAACCGTGATTATTTTGTCGAAGGCCAATGGGTGGTCGTCAACCCTATGGATGCAGCAGTATTTGATGAACTCGGAAGCAACGTACGCGGTTTTCATCAATTTTATGATGTCTATCAAGACGCTTACTACAATGACCACACACGACATGAGTTTAACACCCACCTGAGTGTGACCGAGCCTCTAGATGGTGCAGTGGTGTATATGCCAAAAGTCAAAAGTCATTTGGTCATGTTGTTGGCCAACTTGGCCTATGTGTTAAAACCAGGTGGCCAGATCTTTATTGTCGGTCATAACAAAAGTGGCATCAAAAGCTGTGGCAAACAGCTCGAAACCGTGTGCGAACACATCAATAAAGTCGATTCAGCCAAACACTGTGCGCTGATGGTCGGCACAGTTGTTTCACCACGAGTGACGTTTTGTATTGACGATTACTTAACGACCAAAACCTACACGCTTGGCGAACAGAGCTGGCAGGTATGTGGTTTGCCAGGAGTGTTTAGTCAAGATGCTCTAGACCAGGGTACGCGCTTGTTACTAGAGCACCTACCCTCATCCCTACAAGGCGAGGTGTTAGATTTTGCTTGTGGCGCAGGTGTCATTGCGGCTTATGTGGGCATGCAAAACCCAAATGTACGCTTGGTGCTAAGTGATGTTTCTGCTCTGGCAATTTACGCTGCCCAAAAAACGCTGAGTGCGAATGGCTTAAGTGGTGAGGTTGTAGCGAGTAATGGTCTAGACAATGTCGCTGGAACCTATCATTATATAATCACAAACCCACCCTTCCATACCGGAGTCAAAACCGACTATGGGATCGTGGCTAATTTTTTACAACAAGCTGGCTCACATCTTGTTAATCAAGGTCGATTAATACTTGTTGCAAACAGCTTTTTAAACTATGCAAGCAGTATGGAGCAATTATTTACTAACGCACATACTCTGGCCAAAACCAATAAATTTGCTGTATACACCAGTGTAAAAGCGAAATAAGGATAATTTTGTTAAGATGAAAATCGCATTTGTTGTTTCTGAGGTAGAAGACATTATCAAAACGGGTGGTTTAGCTGATGTTGCTAAAGCACTCCCAGTTGCGCTAAAAGGATTAGGTCATGATGTATGTATTATCATGCCTGGTTACCAAAAGGTGCTTGCAAAGCTCGAGTCTTTACATAACATACCCATTTCCACAATGGGTGATTCATCGTTTAAATTATTCGAAGTAGCACTGCAAGGGATCCCTGTATACTTGGTCGACCATCCCTACTTTGATCGCCCCGAGCTGTATGCAGAAAACAATGTTGCTTATTCGGACAATGGGCAGCGTTTTGCATTTTTCAGTCATACTGTGACCAATGTGCTCCAAGCGGTGAATTTTATTCCCGATATTATACATTGCAATGATTGGCATACTGCACTAACCCCGTTTTTCATCCGTCAACACACCACTGCAGCGCAAATGGCTTCATTGCCTGCTGTGTTTGCCAATACCAAAACGGTTTTAACCATTCACAATGCTGCTTTCCAAGGTATTTTCTCTGTCAATGATATTGCCGAATTAGCGCCTTACCATCACGCTTTATTACTCGACCACCACGGTGATGTGAACATGCTGAAAGTCGGCATTCACTACGCAGATAAAATCACTGCTGTGAGCCCTACTTACGCAACAGAATTATTAACCGATCTAGGCAGTCACGGTCTACACTTCGCCTTACAAAACCGTTCAACAGATTTAGCGGGTATTATTAACGGCTGTGATTATACGCAGTGGGATCCTACCACTGACCCGCTTTTACCAAAAAATTACAGCGTAGCTGATATGTCAGGCAAAGCCGATTGTAAACAGGCTCTGCAGTCACAATTTGGTCTACCTACAGTATCTTCTATACCAGTGTTTGGCATGGTATGTCGCTTGACCCAGCAAAAAGGCTTTGGCTATATTTTGCCTATTTTAGGGCAACTCATGCAACACAATATCCAAGTCGTTATTGTCGGTACAGGTGAACCGTTTGTGTGCCAGCAACTGTCAGACTTTGCCAAGGTACATCCTGACAAATTTGCTTTTCTAGAAGGATTTGAACCTGAGCTTGCACATCTTATTGAAGCTGGTTCAGACTTCTTTTTAATGCCTTCTGAATTTGAGCCTTGTGGCTTAAATCAAATGTATTCATTAGCATATGGTACATTGCCTATTGTGCGTAAAGTGGGTGGATTAAAAGATACCGTGACAGGTATTGATGATGATCCCACTTGTGCCACCGGCTTTAGTTTTGCAGAACCTGAGCCACAAGCATTATTGACGTGTTTACGGCGCGCTATTTTGTTGTATTTAGAACATCCGAAAATGTATCGCGAAATGCAAGAACGCGCTATGCATACCAAGTTCACTTGGGAAAACTCGGCGCGTGATTTTGTCCGGTTGTATCAGCAAACTTGATAAATAGTCAGACTTTAGTGCAAGATGTAACAATATTTCGTTTTTTATCGCTTTTTCTGTTAATATCATGGTTGTTAAATTTCAACCCTTTAATATAGTGTAACCAGCATGCAAACACCTAATATACTGATTGTCGAAGATGAAGTCGTTACTCGAACAACGCTCAAAAGCTTATTTGAAGCCGAAGGCTATAATGTGTATGAGGCCGAAGATGGCGAACAAATGCATGATTTCTTCCAAAACAACAATATTAATCTGGTTATCATGGACATCAACCTACCCGGTAAAAATGGATTGATATTGGCACGTGAAGTGCGTGACCGCAAAAATGTCGGTTTGATTTTCTTAACAGGTCGTGACAACGATGTAGATCGCATTCTTGGCTTAGAGATCGGTGCAGATGATTACTTAACCAAACCATTTAATCCTCGTGAACTCACCATCCGCGCTCGCAACTTGTTATCACGTACTAGCAACAACGCCGATGATGATGATTTGCCAAGTCGCGTTAGCTTTAACGGTTGGACTTTAGACGGTGATAGCCGTAGCTTAGTATCGCCAGCGGGTAACGAATTCCGTCTACCACGTAGTGAATTCCGAGCTTTGCACCTATTCTTATCCAACCCCGGTAAGATCTTAACGCGTGAGCAACTTATTATGGAAATGACTGGTCGTGAATTACGCCCGAATGATCGTACTGTGGATGTGACTATTCGTCGTATTCGCAAGCACTTTGAATCTGAGCCAGGTGAAGTTGAGCTTATTGTGACGATTCACGGTGAAGGCTACCGTTTCTGTGGTTCAGTTGACCTTTAAAGGTTAAACCATAATCTATAATAAAGGTCAGTGTTCACTGGCCTTTTTTGTTCTTACAAGTTGAGTTTTTATGCAACATTATGATGCAATTATCGTTGGTGCAGGTGCGGCAGGTTTATTTTGTGCGTTTACAGCCGGGCAACGTGGCAAAAAGGTCTTGGTTATTGATCACGCCAAAAAAGTCGGGCGCAAAATCCTCATGTCTGGTGGCGGACGCTGCAACTTCACCAATATGTATGCATCACATGAAAATTTCATTTGTGCCAATCCTCACTTTTGCAAATCTGCACTGAGTCAGTATACCCAATGGGATTTTATTGACTTGGTTAATCGCCATGGCATTGCTTACCACGAAAAAACGCTAGGCCAATTATTTTGTGATGAATCCGCTAAAGACATCGTCAAATTACTATTGGATGAATGTGTTCAAGCCGGTGTCACCGTGCAAACGCACACAGAACTGTTACAGGTCAGCACAGAATGTAATGCAGCTTACACACTCTCTACCTCAAAAGGGACCTATACCTGTACTAGCTTAGTAATCGCTACCGGGGGGCTATCGATGCCAAAATTAGGTGCAAGTCCTTTGGGTTATCAGCTCGCCGAACAATTTGATATTCCAGTCCTACCCACTCGAGCCGGATTGGTACCCTTTACTCTACATGAACACGACAAAGCACATTTAGCCGAGTTATCAGGGGTCAGTGTGGCGGCGTCTGCGGCGTGTAACGACACGGTGTTTAATGAAGGGATCTTATTCACCCATCGTGGACTCAGTGGACCTGCCGTACTACAAATCTCTTCCTATTGGGAAGCGGGTGATACGGTTGATATTGATTTGTTGCCTGACAGCGATCTGGCACAGTACTTGGCCAAAGCACAACAAACACAACCCAATGCACTGCTTTCAACTATACTTTGTGAGTTTTATGCCAAACGCTTGGTGCAACACTTATTAACCTATTTCAAGATTGATAACAAGCCTATAAAACAGTATCAGGGCAAGGCGCTAAACCACATTGCTGAACAATTCCATCGCTGGCAACTCAAACCCAATGGCACGGAAGGTTATCGCACTGCAGAAGTCACACTTGGTGGCGTTGATACTGACTATATTTCTTCCAAAACGATGGAAGTGAAACACCAACCGGGTCTGTATTTTATTGGTGAAGTATTGGATGTTACCGGCTGGCTAGGTGGTTATAACTTTCAGTGGGCCTGGAGTTCTGGGTATGTGGCAGGGCAGGCACTCTAAGAAACACAAAAAAACTCATTCGAGCATTTTGCCTCTTCCAGTGCTTTTTCAGTCATTATTCGAATCGAGTCATATCCGTGTTGATGTAATCCATCCACGGCCGTGATCCCCACTTTTAACGCGTTTTCTGGAAAGCTGATCCGAGCGTTGGGCGCACTTACAGTAAAATAAAATGTTTCATTGACGCGGTTAGCCATCCCTAGTGCACCAGTCAGCCCCGTTTGTGGCAAAATAAGCGCAATTTTGCGGTTATTGAGCCGGACATACGAGTCATTTTCACGGTGAATAGTAGGCTTGATTATCGTCTCTAAGATATCGAGGCACATGGCTTCGTTAATGGGTTTACCTTCCGCAAAAGATACAATCACTTTAGTAGTATCAATCTCAAATATCAATAACGCTAATCCTTCTTCGTTACCACGACGTTGTAGCTTCGATAACCGCATATCTAGTTGATTTTCCGGTTTTAGCTCGCTATGAAAATCGAGATATTGATGTTTTTTAGCACGCTCGTAAACAGTACAGTGATAAGAAAGTTTAGTGATGATCTCATCGACACTGCTCGATTTAGCAAGGTAATCAACCCCACCATACTTAAACGTATTTAGTCGGGTTTTCAGAGACTCATCGTTCGATACAATAATGACGGGGATATTTCTGGTGATCATAGATTGTTTGAACTGCATACTCAGTTCAAACGGATTGTGAGTGGTCACATCGAGATCCAGTACAATCAAGTCCAAATCGCGATGAAATGCCATTTTTATACCAGCACTAGGGCTGTCCGCGGTAATGACATTGAAATACTTTTCTATCCGCTGAATTTTATCACTAAAAAAACGATGTGCATCAACCAGCAAGATAGTGGGTTTATTAAACTGCATTGTTTTGTCCAACTCACAACAAAACTCCTTTTTTTATAATGTGTAACACTTTGCTAGTTAATCCATAAATAGCCTTTTGAGCCAAACAGATCGTAGCGATACCCAAATCTATTTTCCTATCAATTCAAGAAAAAATACTTCTTGTTTTTTTATATTGTGCTTTTTGTTGCTCAAAGTCAATATGTACTCACGCTCTCGTTGTAACAAAAAATATTACTTATAGATTCACCTAAGACCAAAGTCTAGGCGGATAAGGTGATTTATTTACAAGTCATCGCCATTGGTCGAACCAATTTTATGGATCGCTAGGTCAGCGCCTTTGTATTCATCTTCTTCAGATAAACGCAAACCCATGAACTGCTTCACGCCACCATAAACAATGACACCACCGATAACAGCAACAGCGATACCTGCTAACGTGCCGATAAGTTGTGACATAAAGGCTACACCACCTAAGCCACCAAATGATTCTAAGCCAAAAATACCAGCAGCGATTGCTCCCCATGCACCACAGACGCCATGTAGAGGCCACACACCAAGTACATCGTCGACCTTTATTTTGTTCTGCATAACTGTGAACAACCAGACAAACAACCAGCCTGCAACACCACCAACCAGTAATGAACCAACTGGATGCATTACATCAGAACCGGCGCACACGGCAACCAAGCCAGCCAAAGGACCGTTGTGAATAAAACCAGGGTCATTTCGTCCAAACCATAAGGTCGTTAGGATCCCGCCGACCATCGCCATCAATGAGTTCACTGCCACCAGACCACTGATACCATCAAGCGCTTGTGCTGACATCACATTAAAACCAAACCAACCAATACATAAAATCCACGCACCTAATGCCAAGAACGGAATATTAGATGGCGCAAAGGCGTTGAGTTTGCCATTCTTGTAACGACCGTTACGCGAACCGAGTAAGACGACTGCGACCAAGGCTAACCAGCCGCCCATACCGTGTACCACAACCGAACCCGCAAAATCATGGAAGCTCGCACCAAAGGTTGCTTCTAGCCAGGCTTGAAAACCGTAATTTCCATTCCAGATAACACCTTCAAAGAAAGGATAGATAAACGCAACAATCAATCCTGATGCGATGAGAAACGGGTAAAACTGTGCACGTTCTGCAATACCACCCGATACAATAGCAGGAATCGCCGCAGCGAACGTCATTAGGAAGAAAAACTTCACTAAGTCATAACCGCTATTGGCGCTCAATTCAGCTGCAGAACTTAAAAACGTCGTATCGTAAGCAACAAAATAACCAATGAAAAAATAACACACACATGACACGCCAAAATCTGTCATGATTTTAACCAAAGCGTTGACTTGGTTTTTATTTCTTACAGTACCGACTTCTAGAAAGGCAAAGCCTGCGTGCATGGCAAAGACCATGATAGCGCCTAATAACACAAATAATGTATTTGCACTGAGCAGTAGTGTTTCTACTGCGCTGTTTACTGTGTTCATTGTATCCTCACACGATATTTTAAAGACTGCCACTTCTTGATGCAGCAGCGTACAAATAAGTTATTTACAGCAAAGAGTATTCCAATTTTTATTCTATTACTTTTATTGACTTAAGTTATTGAAATATATGCACATATAAAATAAGCACTGAAATCACCCAAGACACCCTTGCACAAACAAAATACATAAAGCACCATTTTGGTGCGAACTTCATCAGCACAAAATCAACTTTGTGTTGATATGTCGATATTTCCAATCAATATCTCGCATTTTCCGTTCATATCTAAGATAATCTGGCCAATTTAGCTTTATTTGTGGCTGCGATTATGCAAAAAGTTTGTTTTTTATCTACCGATAACCTTGAGGATTTTTTTGTCTGGGATGATTTGCTGCTACCTCATTTTGCAACACATGACTATACCGTTGACGTCGTGTCATGGCATGCCAAAAATGTAGATTGGTCTCAATACGAAATGGTGATTGTCAGAAGCACGTGGGACTACCAAGACGATGCCGATACATTTGTGCAAGTGCTCAAACAAATTGACCAAGCGGACACCATCTTGGCCAACCCTCTAGGGACGATGCAATGGAATATCTCGAAACGGTACTTACAAGAATTACAAAATAAAGGTATCGATATCATCCCCTCTAAATTCTACCAAACGATGCAAAGTCGCGATTTAATCGAGCATTTTGCGATCTTTGGGTGCGATGAAATTGTTATCAAACCACTGGTGAGTGCAAATTCAGATAACACATTTCGCCTCACCCTCGAGAGTTTACAAGCTCAGCATCAGCTGATTGACCTAACATTTAAAGCCAAAGAGTGTGTCGTTCAACCATTCTTAAATAGCATTATAAATGATGGTGAGTACTCACTTTTTTATTTTAATGGACAGTATTCTCATGCCATTAAAAAAGTGCCCAAATCGGGAGATTTTCGCGTCCAAGAAGAACATGGTGGACAGTTGTTCTCCGTGACGCCTGACATGCACCAAAAGGCAGCAGGGGAAAAAGTGTTGAGTGTGTTACCCACAGAAACGTTATATGCTCGCGTGGATTTGGCTTATCACCAAGGCTTGTGGCAACTCATGGAGGTAGAGCTGATTGAGCCCTCTTTATACTTCAATATGGACGAGGGATCGGCTGCGCGTTTTGTGGCAGCCACTTTGGATTATTTGAATAAGTGAGGATCAAACTCGTGACCTAACTTTTCGGTTTTAGTCTTGAGGTAGTGTTTGTTTGCATCCGTCATACCGTGATCAATCGGTTTGCGCTCAACCACATTGACCCCCATGTCTCGCAACGCGTCGAGTTTTTTTGGGTTGTTCGTCATTAAGCTAACATTTTGTAATTGCAGGTGTTCGAGCATAAATTGACAAATATCATACTCGCGCAAATCAGCATCGAAGCCCAAATGCTCGTTTGCTTCGACCGTGTCTAAGCCTGTGTCTTGTAAGGCATAAGCCTTAATTTTATTCAACAGGCCAATGCCACGTCCTTCCTGGCGAAGATACAATAGTACACCTACACCATTTTCAACAATGTTTTCCAAGGCTTTTTCTAACTGAAAACCACAATCACAGCGAGTAGAAAACAAAGAATCGCCTGTTAAACATTCAGAATGGATCCGAATGGGCACCACATCATCGCTGTTCCATTGTCCATAAGTCAGCGCTACATGCTCCTGTCCAGTCGCTACTTCAACGAAGCCATGGATAACAAAATCCCCATATCGGGTGGGCAGCTTAGCCGCGCTAACAAACTCAAAACTAGACATGTGAAACCGTCGTTTCCA
>JBEVCF010000034.1:0-1482 GCA_040514355.1 Glaciecola sp. | reverse complement strand
CTATTGTTATATTGTATCTTTTTTTTTGTTTTCAAGCAGTAAATAACTTAGCTCGAACATGAAAGTGCAATACCCTTTTCGTCTTGTGGTGGGGCTTTCGCAAAGACCTTACTCTCCTGACTTGCCGTAAACGGGGACGACAAGGCCTCTAAATAAGCATAAAATAAAGAGAAATCGCCCTGTTCTGCCGCCTCTATGACGTGTTGTGCATGATGATTGCGTAACACAACGTAAGGATTAGTTTGTTTTAATCTTGCTGACAAGGTGTCAAAGGCAATGCCCTGCGCCTTAACGACAGCTTGATACGATTCAAACCACCTCGAAAACGCATCTCGGTCAACATAGTGATCCCGTAATTGCGCCATTTCTTCCCATGAAGCCGCATCTGCCAACTCTCGAAATGCCAAGTGATAATCACGGGCAGGTTGCTGCAATAGCGCCATAAACCCTTGAATACAAGATTGCGCATCGTCAGTATATTCATTTAGGCCAAAACGTTGGCGCATCACATCGTGATATTCCGCTAGCAACGTGGGTTCATACGTCTCGAGGACTTGGGTGATATCAGTTACTTCGGCATAACGACGAAACGCTTGACCAAGCGCATTGAGATTCCATAAGCCAATACCTGGCTGAGCTGAGAAGCGATAGCGTCCATTGTGATCAGAGCGATTACAAATATAATGTGGCTCAAAATCATCGAAAAATGCATACGGGCCATAGTCAAAGGTGATCCCGTGTATGGACATATTATCCGTATTCATCACGCCGTGATTGAACCCGTAGGCCTGCCATTTAGCGATGAGTTTTGCGGTTGACGTCGTGATAGATTGCAACAAAGCAAGATGCGGATTGTCGCTGTCATGCACCTCAGGAAAGTGATGTTTGAAGGTATACGCAAACAAGGCATCAAGTTTTTCCGGCTCATTGTTGTGGTGATAATACTCAAAATGTCCAAAGCGTAAATGGCTAGGTGCGGTGCGGATCATCATTGCTGCACGTTCTTGCTGCTCGCGATACACCGGCTCGGTCGTGGTAAACAAACACAAGGCCCGAGTGGTCGGGATCCCCAGGTGATAAAGTGCTTCACTTGCAAGGTATTCACGGATAGTAGAACGCAATACTGCCCGACCATCGGCATGACGAGAAAATGGAGTGGGTCCTGCGCCTTTAAGGTGGAGATCTTGCTTTTGCCCACTTTGATCAATCACTTCTGCCAATAACAAACCTCGTCCATCACCGAGCATTGGATTCCATTGTCCAAATTGGTGACCACCGTATTTTTGAGCAACAGAGGCTTTAGTCAAGGGCGTGTTAGGCGTAAATATTTGTTTAACTAGCTCGTCTGAGCTTTGCCAAGCTAGCGGTAGACCCAACGCATCCCACAAGGTGCGATTCACGACCTGTAATTGTGGTTGATACAGTTCTGTCGGCCTGATCTTGGCACACAACTCGGGTAATTCGTTCGCATAGGTATAAGTG
>JBEVCF010000033.1:0-3327 GCA_040514355.1 Glaciecola sp. | reverse complement strand
TTTGCCCCAATACACTCCATCTTCGCCAATACGCCATTTATCAATTACATGATGCTGCAACCTAGTCCAACATACTGTTTTGACTAAAACTGTCCTCCCCCCTTATGTCTGAATCCTTATACTGATATTGCTTATTAGCATCCATTTATTAATTGAGGAAAATTATATGAAAGCATTACTTATTACGATGATTGTCAGTCTTTTAATTTTTTTATTTGGCAGTGATATGGCACTTGCTTCTCCTGAAATGACCAATGGTGAGTCAAGTCAGACACCTGAGGTGGTGGAGCAGTTTGAGCGCTTGGACATCAACCTAGCTGATATCAAAGCCTTGACAACTTTACCAGGAATCGGAGTAAAAAAAGCCCGTGCAATTGTAGCTTATCGCGATATGCATGGAGACTTTACGCACGTTGATCAGTTACAAAAAGTCCGTGGTATCAGCGCGAAACTATTAACTAAGTTGAGCAACAAAATCGCTGTTTATCAATAAAGCAGACATAAAAAAACTCAAGTATGCTTGCGCTTGCAAACATACTTGAGTTTTGTATCACATAAAGACCTGTTTTAACCGTTCATGTCCGCGATAAATTGTTTAAAATCTTCGCCCATTTCAGGGTGTCTTAAAGCAAATTCAACGTTTGCTTTCATATAACCCAACTTCGAACCACAATCATGACTTTTACCCTTCATGTAGTAAGCATCGACTTGTTCAAGATTCATCAGGGTCGCGATAGCATCGGTTAACTGTACTTCGCCACCTGCACCAGGTGGTGTGAATTCAAGCAAGTCCCAGATTTTTTCAGATAACACGTAACGGCCAACAACGGCGAGGTTGGAAGGTGCGTCTTCTGCCTCTGGCTTTTCTACCATGCCGTGGATTTTGGCTGATTCTCCAGGAGATATTTCCACACCATCGAGGTCTACTACGCCAAATTTACTCACATCTTCTGCAGGCACTTCTTCGACTAACACTTGTGAAACTCGCGAGGTATTAAACTTCGATACCATATCAGCCAAGTTATCTTTTTTAAGATTACTGGCTGCATCATCCATTATGACATCTGGCAACACAACGGCAAATGGAGCATCCCCCACAACTGGATGTGCGCACATGATAGCGTGTCCTAAACCATTAGCGACGCCTTGGCGGACTTGCATAATGGTGACACCCTTGGGCACAATCGCCTGCACTTCTTCGAGTAGTTGGCGTTTGACCCGTTTTTCAAGGGTTGCTTCAAGCTCAAAAGATGTATCAAAATGGTTTTCGATACTATTTTTTGAGGCATGAGTGACCAAAACGATTTCTTTTATGCCTGCTGCAACACATTCATTTACCACATATTGAATCAGTGGTTTATCAACCACCGGCAGCATTTCTTTTGGAATTGCTTTCGTTGCCGGTAACATTCGGGTACCAAGACCGGCGACCGGGATCACCGCCTTCTTCACTTGTCCCATCTCTACACTCCTTTGATTGAAAGACCACAACCTATACCATAATATGCCAAGCTTTATTCTGCAACTGGTTCTGCCCCAAAATCCGGGCATTAAACGAATGTAAAACTGGTAACATCCACCCCCTGCCCGTAATAGAAAAAACAGAAAAACATGTATCATTTTTGTTAAATCGACTATGATATTCCAGCTTTAACACTGTCGAAAGGTATAACAATGACAACAAAATCAATCGATTCTAGTTTTTACGGCCACCCGCAAGGTCTGCAAACTCTGTTTATGACCGAAATGTGGGAACGCATGAGCTACTACGGGATGCGTGCCTTATTAGTCTTATTTATGACGGCCTCTTTACAAGAAGGCGGCTTAGGTATCACCGTGGCTACTGCTGGTGCAATTTATGGCTTATATACCGGTGCAGTTTACTTCATGGGTTTACCGGGAGGTTGGCTAGCGGATCGGCTTATCGGTGGGCAGAACGCTGTATGGTATGGCGGTATCATTATCATGCTCGGACATATCATCCTGGCCATTCCTAGCCCTAGCTCATTTTATATCGGTTTGATTTTTGTGGTAATTGGTACTGGCCTACTCAAACCCAATATTGGCGCAATTGTCGGCCAGCTCTACAGTCCTGAAGACCGTCGTCGTGATTCTGGTTATACCTTATATTACATGGGTATCAATATTGGCGCAGTCATTGGTTATATCGTTTGTGGTTACTTGCAAGAAGAATACAGCTATCACCACGCTTTTGGCGCCGCCGCTGTGGGTATGGCGATTGGTTTGATTCAGTTTAAATTAACCCGTAACAACCTCAATGGCGTAGCAGACAGCCCTATTCAACCACTATCTCCAGCTGGCCAAAAACGCACTTATATGGCTATTGTATTATTCCTAGCCCTGGTCGCCATTGTAACAGGTGCTGCTATGAGTGGTAGTTTAGTCATCAATCCTGTTCCGGTAGCACAGAGTGTAGCGGTCATTTTTTGTATTATCTTTTTGGTTTATTTTGCCGCTATTTATTTTGGTGGCAATCTCAATGCCGGTGAAAAGAAAGGCATGGGCGCGTTATTTCTCATCTGTCTGGCTTCCGTGTGTTTCTGGTCAGGCTTTGAACAAGCGGGTTCTTCGTTAAATTTATTTGGCCGTGATTTTACCGACCGTATATTAGGTGATTTCACTATTCCTACAGCATGGTTCCAGTCTGCCAATTCATTTTTTATTATCATTTTATCGCCATTTTTTGCTGCATTGTGGATCAACTTAGCTAAACGCATGATCACGCCAAGCTACAGTATCAAATGTGCATTGGGTTTGATCATCATGGCGGCTGGTTTCTTAGTCATGTTTTTTGCCGCACAATACGCAGCCTCTGGTTTAAAAGTTGCCCCCTACTGGTTGGTTGCAACCTACTTCCTCCACACAGTAGGTGAGCTTTGTTTAAGCCCTGTGGCATTATCTGCTGTAAGCAAACTCTCGCCGCAGCGTTTTGCAGGTCAAATGATGGGTGTATTTGTATTAACCTACTCAATTGGTAATGTCCTAGCTGGTCTCTTATCAGGTGGCTTTGACCCTAATAATGTCCAGGAAATGCCCAATTTATATCTACAAATCAGTTTATTTGGTATAGGTGTAGGTATTGTCTTATGTCTGTTATCACTCAAAACAAAAGAGTGGGAAGACGCAGCAGAGTCAGCAGCGCAAGAGCGTTCAACGACGCAAGCATAAGTACAACACAGTCTCAGCCCCTGAATACGTTAGCCGCATTCAGGGGCTTTTTTGTTGGCACATGTTGACTGCACGTGGTGATAGGCTTTTTGCCTAAAATTGCGTAATATAGATATGTTTTTTTCTATTTGAGTGTAC
>JBEVCF010000032.1:0-13094 GCA_040514355.1 Glaciecola sp. | reverse complement strand
TTGCCCCAGCCATATGTCGCCTTGTTTGTATTTTTTGTTATATTTTAGATTTTAACAAGCTTACACTGACTTGTCATTGTTCAGGCGTGCTTTTATAGCGAACACTTACCATGGGATTTCCACCCCTTGCCAGTCAACATAATATGGACTCTGCTCAGGTTGCACCTCTTGTAAAATACGCATCAGGCATTGCGCAGTAAAGGCAGGGGTAAACAGTTTACCCTTCGGAACATTAGCTTGAAACGGCTGCGACAAACCCGTATCCACGGTTCCGGGGTGATACGACAGCAAAATCGCATGTTTGTTACGTCGTTGATATTCTATCGCGGTATTTTTGATACACATGTTCAAGGCTGCTTTTGATGCTCGATAACCGTACCAACCCCCCAAACGATTATCGCTGATACTACCAACGCGTGCAGATAAAAAGGCAATCACACAACGCGTTTTGGGTAATACAGGGAGTAGATGCTTTAGCCATATCATAGGTACAATCGTGTTAACCGCAAAGTATTCAGCTAACGCAGCTGGTTGGACGTCTTCTAAGCGTTTTTCTGGTTTGAGCGTGGTCAAACCCTGCTCACTGTGCAATACCCCAACGGTGGAAATGACATAGGTATAGTGCACCTTAGCTTCTTTTTGCGTCTGAATAAAACGCGCGACTTGAGACTCATCTTGTGAATCAATAACAAAATGTGTCACCGTAGGTGTAACAGGGGCTTGGGAGTGACGAGAAACTGTATGGACGTATTCAATGTCATCCATCTGTAACAAGGCCTCGACCATGGCTTGCGCAATACCTCCATTGCTTCCAATAACCAGTGCAGTGCTCATATTTACCTCTTTATTGATTTTTTAATTCGCAGCGTTCACAACGAGCTTGCCCCGTTAGCCAATAAGATATCTTGTAACGATGTTTAGCAAAGATATTATACGCTTTGTCAGCGAACCACTTGAGTACTGGCCAACGCAAAGGCGCATACACCCAACCCTTGCCAACCAGTCGCCACGCCCAGTACGTACAATCCAAACCTGTCACAACACGTCCATCTGAAAATTCACCATGAATTCGGTTGTTTAATGCATCCCAGTTCAGATGCGGATAACGTTCAGTAAAATCGGGGGCCATAATATCTTCAAACAACAATCGATTATCGTGGTTAAGTTGTTGAAGATGGCGCATTTCTTTCTGACATAAGGGACACAAACCATCATAAAAAATAGTTAACTGCATAGACTCTCCTTTTACACAACGTTATTACGCTGATTTCAACGATTCGGATGTATCAAATGCGCTAATATGGAACTTGAATTTATCTGAATCATCTCTATATCAATAATAATTAACCTAATGGAGTATCACATGGCTACCACACAAACTATTACCCTCGGCGGAGGCTGTTTTTGGTGTATAGAATCGGCCTTTAATCAGGTAAAAGGGGTACTTAGCGCGGTTTCGGGGTACAGTAATGGCCATACCCAAAACCCCACTTATGAGGAAGTTTGCACCGGTACGACTGGTCATACCGAAGTGGTACAAGTGACGTTTGACCCCGACATCATCCCACTGGAACATATTTTTGATATATTTTTTGGCCTACACGACCCGACGCAACTCAACCGTCAAGGTAATGATAAAGGCACGCAATATCGCGGTGGTATTTATTATCACGATGAAGCCCAAGCTGAGCAAGCCAGAACTTACATTACCAAACTCAGTACGGACAAAGTGTTCGACGCTCCCATTGTGACAGAGGTTGAACCAGTGACTCTCTACAGTCCAGCAGAAGATTATCATCAAGATTACTTTAACAATAACCCAGGCAACAGTTATTGTAGCTTTGTAGTGGGGCCCAAATTAGCTAAATTTAAACAACGTTTTGCCCAATACCTAAAATAGTCCGAGTAGATTGTAGCGTCCAGTGCTTGCTCGAACATCACAGCACTGGATGAGAAACTTTGTTGTACTTAAATCAAGAACAAGGTTGCCGTCCCCAGGAAAGCAAAGATCCCAATAACGTCGGTAATCGTCGTCAAAATGACACTGCCAGCTAATGCCGGGTCAATGCGCAATTTCTTCATGACCAGTGGCAATAAGGCACCAGACAAACCAGCAGCTATCATATTCACTAACATCGCAAAAGCAATAATGACACCCAAGTCAAAATCTTGTTTCCACAGCGCCACAACTGAAGCGATTAATGTCGCCCAAATAATCCCGTTGAGCAAACCGATTAACAATTCCTTGGTGATCAAGAATTTTGAGTTACTATCATTAACATGACCTAATGCCATACCCCGGATCACCAGGGTTAGAGTTTGATTACCTGCTACTCCCCCCATACTAGGCACAATCGTGTTTAGAATAGCCAATACAGCAAGTTGAGATAAAGTTTGCTCGAACATATCGGACACCATAGCAGCGAGTAGTGCGGTTACTAGGTTAACCCCGAGCCAAATTGAACGGCGCTTGGTCGATTGGAATACTGGTGCAAAGGTGTCCTCTTCATCATCTAGACCAGCCATACTCATCATTGAATGCTCAGCATCTTCACGAATAATGTCAACGACATCATCAATCGTGATCCGTCCAACTAGATGGTGATTTTCATCTACCACTGGAGCCGATAACCAATTATATCGCTCGAACAAACTTGCCACTTGATCATCAGGCATGCCCACACCAATCGCCTCAGGATCTTCGTCCATAATTTCTGCCACCGTTACATCCTCACTTGAGGTCAATAATCGAGTGACGGGCACTGCACCAATTAGTACATCTGAGCGATTAACGACGTAAAAAGTATCAGTATTTTCAGGTAATTCTCCACGCAACCGCAAATAGCGCAGGATCACATCAATCGCGACATCAGGACGCAGCGTGATGGTATCGGTATTCATAATGAAACCGGCGGTTTCTTCACCATAACTCAGCGCTTGCTCTGCCCTTACGCGGTCTTGGGAGTCCATGGAGGTCAAAATATCTTGTAAGACATCCTCGGGCAAGGTACTTAAGGTCTCCGCCAAGTCATCCGTATCCATGTCTTCCAGTGCCTCGACGACCGTATCAGGCATCATTTTGGCAATGATCCCGTTACGCACATCTTCAGACAATTCTTCTAATACATCACCGTGAAAGTCAGCATCAATTAACTGCCATAAGTCATCACGCGTTTTGGTGGGGCTGGACTCTAAAATTAAGGCAACGTCGGGGGCAGGTGTTTCGTGCAGTGTTTTACGCACAGAGACGAACTTACCGGCAGCAAGGGCTGCGGTAATATCACTGACGTGCTCTGGAGAAAAGTTCGTTGCAATCTTATCGGTCATGTCGGCGGATAACCCTGTAGAAGATGCTTTATGATAGCCGATTACATAAAAATTGGTAGGGATAATCCATTACGGAGGCAAATTTGTTTAATTAAATCAATCTTCTTCGTAAAAATTATGACAAATAAGCGCTTCTACCGCATCTAACGCTTCTTCAGCATCGGGGCCAGTTGCAGTGACATCTATTGATTTCCCTTGTTGGCCTTCTAGCATCATTAGACCTAATACAGAACAAGCATTGGCAGATTTACTCCCAATTTGTAAATGTAATTCAGCATCATATTGTGCCGATAGCTGGGCAAGCTTAGTGGCGGGCCGTGCATGTAAACCCAATTTATTTTTGATGACGAGTGTTTTACAAACCTTAGTCATGTGTAGTTTTCACTTGATATTGTTGGATTTCACGATGACGAATTTGCACATCTGGATGCACCTCTCGCATATTCCTCGACAATTGTTCAGCCACATACACTGAGCGATGCTGCCCCCCCGTACAACCAATGGCTACGGTAACGTAACTGCGGTTATTGCGCTCTAAATGAGGTAACCATGTGGTGAAGAGATTTTGTATCTGCCAAATAAATTTGGTAACAATGGGTTGCGTGCCTAAAAATACTTCCACCGGTTTATCCAAGCCCGTGAAATGTTTTAACTCTGGCTCCCAGTGTGGATTAGGCAAAAATCGTGCGTCAAACACATAATCTGCATCCTTAGGGATGCCGTATTTGAAACCAAATGATTCGAAAACCATCACCAATCGCGAACTTTTTTTACCCAGTACTCGTTCGCGTACTAACTCTGCAAGTTCATGTACAGTCAGTTTGTCTGTATCAATATACAGATCGGACTTTTCTCGCAATGGGGCGAGTAACTCAGCTTCCGCTTCTATGGCTTTTTCGAGTGATTGGTTGCCTTTGGTCAAAGGATGTAGCCGCCGCGTTTCACTATAACGTTTTAATAAAACATCGGTACTTGAATCTAGATAGAGGATCGAAACCCGCCATGATTTTGGTAAATATTCAAGAATATCACTTAATTCATTGGACTCTCTTGGGATATTTCTCACATCAATGCTAATAGCGACATTTTCATATTCGTTGAGTACCGCATGGGTCAAGGTGGGCAATAAATTAACAGGGATGTTATCGACACAATAAAAACCCAGATCTTCTAAGGCCCTCAGCGCGATTGATTTACCAGAGCCAGAACGTCCAGACACGATAATGAGATTCATAAAGCAAGTCCGTTGAGTAGCGATTGAGGGGTAGAAGCTTGGCGTAACGCCTTTAAAATATGCTTATCATTTAGTTTAGCGGCAATAGTAGCGAGTGTTTGCAGATGACCAGAGATTTGGTCCTCAGGGACTAAAAGTGCCAAAAACACATCGACGGGCTGATTGTCTATGGCATCGAAGTCGATGGGTGTGTCAGTCGTGACCAAAATGGCTATGACTTCATCGATATTTTGTAATCTACCATGAGGGATCGCAACACCCTGTCCAATTCCCGTTGACCCCATCTTTTCGCGTTGAACTAAACTGGCTAAAATTTCAGCTTGTGGGACTTCTGGGAAATATTCAGATGCTTTTTCGCTCACTAATTCGAGAATTTTCTTTTTACTTTGACAAGGGACCGCACATAAAGTGCGGTCCACGGTAAATAAGTTGGAAAGTTGCATTACTTAATGTCTTTGCAGTTTTTCCTTGTGTTTTATCACCTGTCGGTCAAGCTTGTCAATTAAACTATCGATAGCTGCATACATATCCGTATTTTCAGACGTAGCAAACACTTCACCACCGTTCAAATTAACAACTGCTTCCGCTTTTTGCTGGATTTTTTCGACGTTGAGAATGACGTGGACGTTATTGATATGATCAAAATGTCGTTCGAGTTTTTCGAACTTTGTATCGACGTAATTACGTAGTGAATCAGTAATTTCAACGTGATGACCAGTAAGGTTTATCTGCATAATTGACTTCCTTCTGTTGTAGATTTAAACCAAGCTTTTACGCTGGTTTGATGGTGGAATCGATAACGATTCCCGGTATTTTGCAATGGTTCGCCGGGCCACCTTAATGCCCTGATCGGCCAACAATTCTGCAATTTTGCTATCACTTAATGGTTTTGCGGTATTTTCTGCCGCAATCAGTTTTTTTATCAATGCGCGAATAGCAGTTGATGAACATTCTCCACCCGATTCAGTGGCTACGTGACTTGAAAAGAAATATTTCAGCTCATAAATGCCACGTGGAGTATGCATATATTTTTGTGTTGTTACCCGAGAGATGGTCGACTCATGCATATCAACCATTTCCGCAACATCATTCAATACCATCGGCCTCATCATCTCAGGCCCATGCTCAAAAAATCCCATTTGTTGTTGCACGATACAATGTGCCACTTTCATCAATGTCTCGTTACGACTTTCGAGGCTCTTAATAAACCACTTGGCTTCTTGCATGTGCGACTTAACAAACTGTGAATCACTGCTATTTCGTGACCCCTTACTCAAGGATGCATATTGTTGATTGATATTTAATTTGGGTAGTGAATCAGGATTTAGTTCCACAACCCAGCGACCATTTTTTTTACTCACAGAAACATCTGGGATAACATACTCTGGTTCTTTTGTGATCAATGCACTACCTGGACGAGGATTCAAAGTTTGCAGCAACTGTAGGACTGCTTTAAGTTGGTCTTCTTTAAGATGTGATTTGCGCATTAACGTTCGGTAATCTTTACTTGCCAACAAATCACAATGTTCGGTGATAATGGATTTTGCTTCTGCTAAGTACGGAACGTCATCTGTAAATTGACGTAACTGTACTAACAAACACTCTTGTGGCGTCCGCGAACCTGAACCTATTGGATCAAACATTTGAATACGTTTTAAAACACACTCTATTTCATCTAATTCAATCTCAGGATCATCCATCGCTTCTAAGATTTCTTGAACGGATACAGTTAAATATCCAGAATCGTCAATGCTATCGATAATCGCTATAGCAATCGCTCGATCGGTTTCACTAAAAGGCGTTAAATCCATCTGCCAAAGGAGGTGATCTTGAATGTTTTCGGTTGTTTCACCTTGATACACTATGTCATCATCGATCGATGAAGCTATGGGAGCAGGAGCTGAAGAGGCTGAATAAAAATCGTCCCAGGTACTATCGAGTGGTAATTCATCAGGTACACTATTCCCCTCTAACGCATCAGAACTCGACACTGAATCTGACAACATCGTTTCTGAATCTAGGTTATCGCGGGTCTCATTAGCATTATCCGTATTTTCACTATACGGTTCCTCAATTTCCAAGAGGGGGTTAGCATCAAGTGCTTCTTGAATTTCTTGCTGTAAATCTAGCGTTGATAACTGCAATAACCGTATCGCCTGCTGTAACTGAGGCGTCATGGTCAGTTGTTGACTAAATTTAAGTTGCAAAGTGGGTTTCATTTACGTCCTTTTTTGTTACACGCAAATAACATCCAAATATTCGCATGACTTTGATTATAGCTTAAATTGTTCCCCTAGGTACACTTCCTTAACTCTTTTATTTTCAAGCACTTGCTCCGCAGTCCCTGAAGCAATCAGTTCTCCAGCGCTTACAATATAAGCCTTTTCACAGACATCTAGCGTTTCGCGTACATTGTGGTCAGTAATCAATACCCCAATACCCTTGTCTTTAAGTTGCTCTATGATTGCTTTGATATCACCCACTGAAATGGGGTCAACACCCGCGAAGGGCTCGTCAAGTAGTATAAATTGCGGATCCGCTGCGAGGGCCCTGGCAATTTCCACCCGACGCCTTTCGCCACCCGACAAGGCCATTCCCAGAGAATTACGTATATGGTTGATATTAAACTCATCTAACAATTCATCCGCTTTTTGCTCTCTTTGCTCAGCACTCAGTGCTTTGCGGGTTTGCAAAATCGCCATAATGTTTTCAAATACAGTTAGCTTGCGAAAGACAGATGCCTCTTGTGGCAAATACCCAATACCCTGTCGCGCTCTCTCATGCATAGGCTGAAGCGTCAAATCATTTTGGTCCAACATAATTTCACCATGATCTAGAGGAACTAATCCTACAATCATGTAAAACGTAGTGGTTTTGCCTGCACCGTTTGGTCCCAGTAATCCGACAATTTGTCCTGACTCAACAGACAGTGACACATCTCGAACCACTTGTCGTGATTTATAACTTTTGGCTAGGTGAGAAGCTTGAAGCGTCGCCATTACCTCTGCCCCTCGTCATCCTTGTTTTGTTGTTTTTCGAGTGACTTTTTAGTTTGAAATACCGCCGATACTCGACTTTCTGTATTTTTGTCACCCAATGCAGAAAATTGTTCATTTTGCATATCAAAGATGATTGTCTCACCATTGACCTGACTGCTGTTTTGTTTGAGCTGTGCTGCGCCTAATAGTTGAATCGTTTTATTATTTACAGTGTAACGAATTTCTCTAGCTTGGGCCGCCACTTGTGACCCATCTTGGATGGTTTGCGAATATTGAGCGGGAGCACCAAGTGCAATAAATACTTCATTACCCTCCCCAAGCGCAGCGTCGACACGCACTTCATCGGCTAAGATAATTAAAGAACCCTGAGTAATACGCACACCATCTTTGAGGATCGTCATTTTTTTGATGCCATCCGCGAAAGTTGTCTTCGCGTCAACACGTATCGGCTGGCTAAAATCATCGTCGGAGGCATAAGCTGTTAAACTTAACCATAACCCACAGACAACAAAACAAATCTTGCTCAATTGCATATTAATCCTTGCTTTGATCGACAAAAAACTCAGTTTTAACATGGTCGACCAGTGAAAATTGTTTGTTAGCCAAATTGCCAACCAAACCGTTACTCAACATCGAAAATTCAGCACCTTTGAGTTCAATGAGGCTATCCGATTGAACCGCTTTTGTCTCAAGATTAAGCTCAATAAACGCCGCTTCTATGGTCTGAATAAAGTCATCGATATTTAATGACTTTAACAAAATATTGTCCTCGATCACAATCCGATTATCGGTATATAACGTGGCAGTATTGGCTGTAATAGTATATTCCGTGCCGTCGGCAATAAAGATTTCATAAACCGGTTGGCGAAAAACCATAAAACCGAGTTCATCGTAATGATTCAACTCATCAGCCGAAACTTGATGAATAAGTACCCCATCTACACCATACAGTTTACTAGTGATCGATTCAGCGCGATAAGTCGGCGTTAACAAGGATGTGGCAGACACTTTGGTAGCTGTTTGAGGAGCTGACATGAAGGGTATCCAGTACACAATACATACTGCAATAAATAGCAAGACAATGGCATACCCAATCCGATTCATTAAATACTCGCTCCGTGGATGTCATCAAGCGCACCATGCGCTTGCAACAACGTATCGGTCACTTCCCTCACTGCCCCTTTACCACCGGCTGTCGTAGTGATCCAATTTGCTTGCTGTTTAACCTGTGGATGTCCATCGTCTACCGTGATTTTTACAGCTGCATGGGCAAACATGGCTAAATCAGGCATGTCATCGCCCATAGCTGCAACTTGCTCAGGGGAAAGCGACAGTTCTTGCAAAAGCCTACTCAGAGCGAGTCCTTTGGTTTCGCACCCCTGAATAATGTGTTTCACACCTAGCGCGTTCATTCTTTGTTCGACAATGTGTGACTGTCTGCCAGTGATTACCGCAACATCCACACCGATTTGGGACAGTGATTTGATCCCATATCCATCTTTGGTGTGAAATGCTTTATATTCTTCCCCATTGTTGCCTAAGTAAATACGACCATCAGAAAAGATCCCATCGACATCACAGACCAACAAACGAATCGCTTTTAATTGTGAAAAAAGACTATTGTCCAATGTATCGTAAAGGGTGGTTATTGACATTAAACGACTCCTGCGGTGAGTAACATGTGCATGTTAAATGCGCCCACAATGCGCTGTTCTTCATTAACAACGAGCATGGCCGAAATCGCTTTTTGTTGCATCGTGTTTAGAGCATCTACCGCGAGGGTGTCAGGTGCCACTGTGATACCATTAGGTGTCATGACCGACCCAACAGTTTCATTGTGAATATCAATTTTTTGGTCTAACACGCGGCGCAAGTCACCATCAGTAAAAATGCCCACTAACTTGTCATTCTCTACCACACCTGTTAGCCCCAAACCCTTCTGACTAATCTCATATAGGGCTTGAGTGAGCAAAGTATCACAGGTAACAGCAGGGATATCATCACCGATGCGCATAATATCAGCACAGGTCAACAATAGCTTACGTCCCAATGCTCCGCCAGGGTGGGATAAAGCAAAATCATCTGACGTGAAACCCTTAGCATCAAGTAACGCGATGGCTAACGCATCGCCGAGTACCAACGTGACCGTCGTTGACGTCGTCGGCGCGAGCCCTAACGAGCACGCCTCAGCCGGTACGGGGATGGTCAACACCAACTCGGCGTGTTGACCCAAAGTGGAATGGCGGTGTTGAGTAATCGCAATATAAGGAATATTCAGTCGTTTTAATACCGGCAATAAGCCGAGTAATTCTCCGGTTTCACCGGAGTTGGAGATTGCGATGACCACATCATCAGGGCTTAACATGCCTAAGTCGCCATGATTAGCTTCACCTGGATGCATGAAAAAAGCAGGCGTTCCAGTGCTGGCTAACGTCGCAGCAATTTTATTGCCGATGTGACCCGATTTGCCCATTCCCGATACAACCACTTTGCCTTTGCATGCTAACAGTAACTTACACGCTTCATCAAATTGGGCATCAATAATATGCACCAATTGCTCAACTCCATTGATCTCAGTATCAATGACATGACGAGCCGATTTGGCAAAAGATGATTCAGACATTATGCAAACAACCAATATTGATAAGCGATAAAACAGGCTAACAGAAATGCAGCTTCAAAGCGATTTATACGACGTGTGCCGCGGAAGTTAAAACTGAATATAAGTAACATAACAGTCAGTCCTAGCATGACGTACATATCGCGGTTTGCCGCAGCGGGATCAATCAAGCCCGGCGCGATCACTCCTGGCATGCCTAACACAGCCAATATGTTAAAAATATTTGACCCAATGATATTACCCATCGCTAAATCATCTTCGCCTTTGAGCACGCCTGCCACACATGCAGCCAACTCGGGTAGACTGGTACCAATAGCAATAATTGTGAGTCCAATAACCAAGTCACTGATACCAAAATACTTAGCAATGAACACAGCCGACTCCACTAGAAAATGAGCTGACAAAGGCAACAGCACTAATCCTACAAGGAGCCATAAAATAGCAGCTGAAGTCTTGACATCACTAGGGATCTCAATTTCATTTTCATCAATAAGAGGATCGTCTTTATCAACTTTTAAGGATAACCAGGCCATACCACCAATCGTTAGGACAAATAAGACTAATAAGGTAATACCTTCGACTTTGGTAAACGTCTGATCGTACAAAAAGTAAGCTGCCACAACAGAAACAATAAACAGTAAAGGGAACTCGCGTTTTAACGTACCTGATGACACCAACAAAGGTTTGACCATCGCCGTTACCCCTAAGACCAATGCAATATTCGTGATGTTAGAACCGATGGCATTGCCCACTGCCGTATTGGGACTGCCACTAAGAGACGCTGTTGCTGCAACCACAATTTCGGGTGCAGAGGAACCCATAGCCACTATCGTTAAACCAATTAGCATCGGTGCAACACCGAAATTCTTTGCTATTGCAGAAGCACCATAAACAAAGCGGTCAGCACTCCAACTCAATACGACTAAACCAACCAGAAAGATAAGTATTTGAATAACCACGAAGTGGATGATTCCTTATGGGAAATAATAAATGCATTATAGCTGAAATTCCTTAAACAAAAACAGTCAACTAGCATCGAATTCGTCGTTTTTTTTATCGAAAAAGATGAAAAAAATGGAATCAATCCCCAGCATATGATCTTTTTTTATTATTTTGCTGGTAAAATTAAACGTATTAACACTAAAGAGTCATAGTTTGTTACGTTTGGTTTTTGCAAAACATCGCTCTAACACTCATAATACGTGACTTAGCAAACATCTAGCATAATGGAATCCACTGTTGTCTAAAGATAACTCTCAATATCTAGTCGAAATTGACCAACTCACGTTTATGCGTGGAGATAGGACTATCTACGACGATATCACCTTGCGCATTCCAAAAGGCAAAATTACGGCGGTAATGGGGCCTAGTGGGATAGGTAAAACCACTTTGTTGCGTTTGATCGGTGGACAACTAAAACCTGACAGAGGCGATGTGAAATTTGCTGGACAATCCATCCCTTCGTTGTCGCGCGCCGCACTTTACGAAACGCGCAAAAAAATGTCGATGCTGTTTCAAAGTGGCGCGTTGTTCACGGATATGAGTGTGTTTGATAACGTGGCGTTTGCTTTGCGTGAACACACGCAACTCAGCCCCAGTGTGATCGAAACATTAGTCCTTCTCAAATTAGAAGCCGTGGGTTTACGTGGCGCTGCGCACTTGATGCCCAGTGAGTTATCCGGTGGTATGGCACGACGAGCAGCCTTAGCGCGTGCTATTGCTCTGGATCCCGAGTTGATCATGTATGATGAGCCGTTTGCGGGACAAGACCCGATTTCGATGGGGGTGCTGGTCAAACTTATCAAAGCACTCAACGAAGCATTGAGTCTTACCAGTATTGTTGTTACGCACGACGTTACTGAAGTGTTGGATATTGCAGATTACGTCTATATTCTGGCCAATCAACGCATTATTGGTGAAGGCTCGGCCGAGTCAATCAAAGCATCGGATTCAGAATTAGTGCAACAATTTCTACAAGGAAAAGCGGATGGTCCCGTTCCATTTCATTTTCAGGCGCCAAGTTTGGCCGAGCACTTATTAGGCAAAATATAATGCAGGCAATTATTCTCCTAGGTCGTGGCACCTTAGACACGGTCGCATCGTTTGGTCGAGCGTTGTTAATGTTGTTGGGTGCGGTGATTGCGTTACCCAAATTACAAAATGTGCGTTTGACGATCCAACAAATTTATGTGGTTGGCGTTCAGTCCTTATTAATCATTATTGTGTCAGGCTTATTCATCGGGATGGTAATGGCCTTACAAGGCTACACGATCTTGGTTAATTATGGGGCGGAAGGCTCGCTCGGCCCCATGGTAGCCCTGTCGTTATTGCGCGAACTGGGTCCTGTCGTAACCGCGTTATTATTTGCTGGTCGAGCAGGTTCGGCGTTAACGGCTGAAATTGGATTAATGAAAGCAACAGAACAACTTAGTAGTTTAGAAATGATGGCGGTTGACCCGTTGCGTAGAATTGTCGCACCACGTTTTTGGGCCGGATTTATCGCAATGCCCATGTTGGCAATCATTTTCTCAGCCGTTGGTATCTTAGGTGGACACTTTGTCGGAGTTGACTGGCTTGGCGTAGACGCTGGCTCTTATTGGTCTATTATGCAAGCCACCGTTGAATGGGACAAAGATGTCGTTAACGGCATCATCAAAAGTTTAGTCTTTGCGGTAGTGGTTACGTGGATTGCGATTTATAAAGGCTATGACGCGGTCCCAACTTCAGAAGGTATTTCAAAAGCCACCACCCAAACAGTAGTATATTCATCATTGGCTGTCTTAGGTCTTGATTTTGTATTAACAGCGCTGATGTTCGGAATTAATTAGGAGTTTTCATGACAACACGTAAAACGGAGCTATTGGTAGGTATATTTGTCTTGTTGACCATTGCTGCGACACTATTATTAGCTTTA
>JBEVCF010000031.1:0-11817 GCA_040514355.1 Glaciecola sp. | reverse complement strand
GAGTTTGTGCGCCAAGCCGCGTTCGATCGTCATGTCAAACACATTCGGATCAACATCTATCGAGTGGCGGCCAATTCGCGGATCATCAACTCACTAATCGATGCGGTCGACAACGGCAAAAAAGTGACGGTAGTGGTAGAGTTACGAGCGCGTTTTGATGAAGAAAATAATATTGAAGTGTCAAAACGGATGACCGATGCAGGGATCCGTGTGGTATTTGGTAACCCCAACATCAAGATCCATTCCAAACTTTGCGTAGTCAGTCGTTCAGAGCAGGGAGAAATGAACCATTATGCACATTTTGGGACAGGTAACTTTAACGAAAAGACCGCGAAGATTTACACTGATTATTCCTTATTTACCAAAAACCAAGAGTTGGCAAATGAAGGGTTAGAGGTCTTTGACTTTATTATCAACCCTTATCGCAACGTAAAATTCCAGCACTTACAAGTGTCGCCAGTCAACGCACGAACCAAAATTCAATCATTGATTCGTCGCGAAATCCAGAACCATAACCAGGGTTTACCGGCGTTGATCACGCTCAAACTGAACAATCTGGTCGATAACCAGCTTATTGATGATTTATATCGTGCGAGCCAGGCGGGTGTACCTGTGCGTATGATTATTCGCGGTATGTGTGCCTTGGTGCCTGGCATCCCGAACTTATCTGAAAATATCACCGTGATTAGTATTGTTGATCGCTTTCTTGAACACCCTCGGGTGATGATGTTCGAAAATGGGGGGGAACCCAAAGTATTTATCTCCTCAGCTGATTGGATGACGCGCAACATGGATAAACGAATTGAAGTGGGTTGCCCTATTTATTCCAAGCGTTTAATCCAACAAATCTCCGATATGTTGGAGTTGCATTTTCGAGATACACTCAAAGCCAGAGTGATTGATAAGGACCAGAAAAATGATTATGTACAACGTGGTAATCGCCGACATTTACGGTCTCAAATTGCGATTTACGATTACTTGACAGAGCTAGAAAAACTCCCTTATTTTGTCAAAGATGAGGACGCGACTAAATGACCTCACCAGAGCGGGTGTTACAAGAACTTGAAACCTCTGGACAGCATCATTTAGCTGCGTTAGATCTCGGTTCGAATAGCTTTCATTTGGTGGTTACTCGGGTCGTATCGGGTAGTCTACAAATCGTGCATAAAGTCAAACGTCAAGTCCAACTTGCACAAGGTCTAGACAAACATGGGTTGCTTAGTCAAGCCGCCATTGACCGTGGCTTAGATGCATTGCGGATCATGCGTGAAAGTTTACAAGGCTTTGCACCAGAACAAGTCCGCATAGTCGCCACTTACACCTTACGCAAAGCTAAAAATGCAAATGTATTTATCCATCATGCACGTCGTATCCTACCCTATCCTGTCGAAATTATTTCCGGCGTAGAGGAAGCGCGTCTGATTTATTCTGGTGTGGCACATACTCATGATGATCAAGGGCGGCGTTTTGTCATCGATATCGGTGGGGGCTCCACAGAATTCATTATTGGCGATGGGTTTACGCCTCAAATTTGTCGCAGTTTACAAATGGGCTGTGTCAGCTACACGCAACGCTTCTTTCCCAAAGGAAAAATAACGGCTAAAGCCATGCGCAAAGCCATTACGTCTGCTGAACAGACATTAGAACTGATCAGTGACAAATATCAGCGACTGAGTTGGCAGCAATGTATTGGTACGTCTGGCACCATCAAAAGTATCTTACAACTGCTACTGAGTCGAATCGAGGGTGAATATACAACCATCAAGTTAGCTGATTTGCTGTTGTTGCGAGATGAAGCGATTAGCGCGGGTAAAATTGCGACCTTACCCATCATGGACATCAACCCTGAACGTGCAGGTGTTTTCCCTGCTGGTTTGGCGATTTTGATTGGGATTTTTCGCAGTTTTGAAATCAAAGAAATGGTATTTTCTAGTGCCGCATTACGCGAAGGCGTGATTTACGAAATGCACGATGATTTATACCAAACGGCAACCCGTGAACGCACGGCTCAAACGATTGCAACGCGCTATGATGTCGATCCTAATCAAGCTTCACGCGTGTGGGAATCTGTGCACTATATGTATAAACAGATGCCTGCGGCATGGCTCAGTAAGAAGCAAAAAATATACAGTTTGCTCGCCTGGAGTTGTTTGCTACATGAAGTGGGGATTGCAGTTAACTCTCAGGGCTTTCAACGCCATTCGCAATATCTATTACAAAATACGGAATTGCCTGGATTTAATATTGAAGAACAGATTCTACTCAGTACCTTAGTGCGTTTTTGTCGCAAGAGAATCCGGCCCGAATTATTTGTACCACTTGAACAGTTTTCTGCCACCGAAGTAGAGCGCATGATGATATTATTACGCCTCGGTGTGATCCTCAATATCAAGCGCCAATCGAATATACTCCCTGAATATACTATTGGTGTACAGGGTAGTGTTATCTCGTTATCTTTTGCCGAGGGTTGGCTAGAACAAAAACCCATTTTCAGCGCAGATCTTCACCAAGAAGCGCAATATCTTAAAGTACTCGGTTATACCCTCAAGCTGAGTTAGCCAGTTCACAAAAAAGTGCGCAAAGTAATATCTTCACGCACTTTTTAGCCCTCCGGTTTTACCGTTTGTATTTAGGTAATGGAAGCTGCGTAAATACCTGCAATGGCTTGATCTAAAGTAGCGGTGAATTCTGCATCGCTTTGTTGCGAGCTCAAGCCTTGCGTTAAGGCACGAGAGAAACTGGCGATCATGCCTTTGTTATCCGCTAATTTTGCATTGGCATCAGCACGAGAATAACCGCCTGATAGTGCAACGACTTTTAATACTTTAGGATGCGCGACACATTCAGCATAGAAATCAGCCGTTTCAGGTAAGGTTAATTTCAGCATCACAACTTGGCCTTCTGGTACTTTGTCCAAGTGTGCTAACAAGGACGTTTTTAGTAAGGCTTCGGCTTCCGCTTTTTGTGGACTGTTGATATCGACTTCGGGTTCAATAATCGGTACCAAACCAGCATCTAAAATTTGCTGCCCCACTGTAAATTGCTGCTTAACAATGGCATCAATGCCGGTTGGATTAGCTAATTTAATCACAGAGCGCATTTTGGTACCAAACACGTTTTGTGCATTAGCTTTAGCTAACAACGCATCTAGATCTGGCATCGGCTTCATGAGTTGTACGCCGTTAGCCTCGTCTTCTAGCCCTTTATCCACTTTTAAAAACGGGACAACGCGTTTTTCTTCCCATAAAAAGTTAGCTGACGACTTGGCTTGGATTTCACGATCTAGTGTATTTTCAAACAAAATAGCACCCAAAACACGTTCACCGTTAAACACCGGATTGGTGATAATACGCGTACGCATATCGTGTACCTTTGTAAACATTTCCTCATCATTGCTATATGCAGATGCTTCTACACCGTACAACGCTAAGGCTTTAGGGGTACTGCCACCACTTTGATCTAAAGCAGCGATAAATCCATCTCCAGAACGTACTTGTTCCAGCATGGCTGGTTGAGCGGTTGACATCATGTCATCTCTCCAAATTGTAGCCCACCAAACTAGGCGGGTGTAGGGTTACAGAATGTTCATCTTGCCGATTTTTATTATTATTAGCACTGGCAAGTATGAGGTTTGTATTAATCTATTAGTTTAATCCTTAACGGCCCACTTTGGGCATAATTGAGACCAATGTGTGAGGGTTTGGCACATAATGCTTATCTATCTAAAACGGCAACGGCCGGTAAAGTCTTCCCTTCCAGGAACTCTAAAAACGCACCACCACCTGTAGAAATATACGAAATATCATCGGCGATCCCGAACATATCTACGGCAGCTAAGGTATCACCACCACCCGCAATCGAAAATGCATCGCTTTGTGCAATGGCTTCTGCAATGGCTTTGGTCCCTGCCGCAAATGGAGCTAATTCAAATACACCCACTGGTCCATTCCATACGATCGTGCCCGCATTTTTTAAAATGTCGCACAGTTGTGCCGCTGTATTTGGACCAATATCAAACACCATTTCATCAGCGTCGATCGCAGCAGCGTTTTTGGTAGCGACTTCGGTATCAGCAGAAAATGCTTTGCCTGTGACGACATCGCTGGGTACAGGGATGTTTCCGCCATTTGCTTTGGCGTCAGCCTGTAGTTTTTGTGCCTCAGGGATCAAGTCCGCTTCGTACAAAGATTGCCCCACCGCATGCCCTTCAGCCGCGATGAAGGTATTGGCAATGCCACCACCGACGATTAACTGATCGACCATCGGTGCTAAAGAATTTAAAACTGTGAGTTTGGTTGATACTTTTGAACCACCGACAATCGCGACCAATGGACGTTTAGGGTTATCCATTGCTTTACCTAATGCATCCAACTCGGCTTTTAACAATGGACCCGCACAGGCCTGAGGGGCAAATTTAGCCACGCCATGCGTAGAAGCTTGGGCGCGATGCGCTGTACCAAAGGCATCCATGACGAACACGTCACACAATGCCGCATAACGCTTGGCTAGGGTTTCATCGTCTTTTTTCTCACCACGGTTAAAACGTACGTTTTCGAGTAAGACCACCTCACCCACTTTAGCGGATACCGATTCTAAATCAGCCGTCAATGTCACGGATTGACCTAGCGCTTCACTGAGGTAGTTCGCCACTGGCGCCATAGAAAATTCGTCTGCAAACTCACCTTCTGTAGGTCGCCCTAAATGCGACATAACTATCACTGCAGCACCTTGAGTAAGCGCTTGCTTGATGGTCGGCAGTGAAGCGCGTAAGCGCGCATCCGAAGTAATTACGCCATCTTTGACGGGGACATTAAGGTCTTGTCTAATAAGTACTCGTTTGCCGTTTAAATCTAAATCGGTCATTGCGTGAATGGTCATAAAAAATCCTGTTTGTTATGAAAATTGATGCATACAGAAGGCCGTATCCAGCATGCGATTGGCAAAACCCCACTCATTGTCACACCAGACCAACGTTTTGACGAGTTGGCCATGACTGACGCGAGTTTGTGTGCCATCGACAATACAAGAGTGTGCATCGTGATTGAAATCAACAGAAACCAAAGGGGCTTCAGTGTAATCGAGGATCCCACTGAGTTTACCAACTTTGGCTTCCTTTAAAATTTGGTTTACCTGTGTAATATTGACTTTGTCCCGCAAGGTGACAGACAAATCCATCGCGGTAACATTTATGGTAGGTACCCGCACGGCAATCGCTTCAAACTTACCTGCAAATTTTGGCAAGATCCGCTCTATACCTTGTGCTAGCCTTGTATCCACAGGGATGATGGACTGACTCGCAGCACGTGTCCGGCGCAAATCCGAGTGGTAGGCATCGATCACTTGTTGGTCGTGCATGCTAGAGTGAATCGTTGTTACCGTACCGCTCTCTACACCGAACGCATCGTCTAGCGCTTGGATCACTGGCACAATGCAATTGGTTGTGCATGAGCCGTTTGATACAATTTTGTGAGCAGCGCTTAATTCCTCGTGGTTGATCCCGTAAATAATCGTTGCGTCAACATCGGGACTGCCTGGCTCAGATAACAACACGCGTTTTGCACCTTGAGTTAAATGCTGTCGAGCCAATTCTGCCTGGCCAAAACGACCCGTACACTCCAAGACAATATCCACCCCCAATTCGCCCCAGGGACAGTCTGCGATATCAGCATGCTGAGAGAGTAAAATGGCATCGTTATCGACATATAAGGTCGCTTGTGCGCTCGTATCAAGACGCACATCATGCTTAAATCGACCGTGCGCTGTATCGTATTTTAGCAGATGGGCAATGCCTTCTGGATCAGCAATTTCATTGATAGCGATCACTTTAATGGCTTGGTTGCGACCAGACTCATACAGTGCACGCAGCACGTTTCGTCCAATTCGTCCAAAGCCATTGATCGCTATCTTGAGCATGCTCGTTCCTTATAGCGCGTTGGCAGCGGCAACGACCGCATCTGTAGTGATATTAAAATGCTGGTATAAATCACTTGCTGGTGCAGATTCACCGAAGGTATCCATACCAATGATCGCACCATTCAAGCCAACGTATTTGTACCAGCTATCTTTAGCCAATGCTTCAACGGCAACGCGTTTAGTTACAGCTGCAGGTAGGACGCTTTCTTTGTACTCAGCGCTTTGGGCATCAAACACATCAGTAGAAGGCATCGAGACCACACGAACTTGCTTGCCTTGTTCGCTCAAAATTTTCTGAGCCGCGACAGCTAACTCAACTTCAGAACCCGTCGCAATCAAAATGATTTCTGGGGTCTGTTCGCACTCCACCAAGACATAGCCCCCTTTGGCAATATCGTTTAATTGCTGTGCGTTACGCGGCTGCTGTTCACAACCTTGGCGAGTGAAGATCAGCGTGGTTGGACCGTCGGTGCGCTCTATCGCACATTTCCACGCTACCGCGCTCTCTACTTGGTCACACGGACGCCAGTTGTCTAAATTTGGCGTTGAACGTAAGGAAACTAATTGCTCTACTGGCTGGTGCGTAGGACCATCTTCACCTAAACCTATCGAGTCGTGGGTATACACAAAAATAGCGGGTTGCTTCATCAGCGCAGCCATACGCACGGCATTGCGCGCATATTCCATAAACATCAAGAAAGTAGCGCCGTAAGGTTTGAATCCACCGTGTAATGTAATACCGTTCATGATGGCCGACATACCAAATTCACGTACTCCATAGAATACGTAGTTGCCCGAAGCATCATCCGCCGTTAAGCCTTTTGAACCTGACCACAAGGTAAGGTTAGAGCCGGCTAAGTCAGCTGAACCACCTAACAATTCTGGTAAAACAGGGCCATAAGCATTCAGTGCATTTTGCGATGCTTTACGGGTAGCGACATTGGCTGGGTTGTCTTGTAACGACTGAATGTAATCTTGCGCCGTTTTTTCCCAATTTTGGGGTAATGTTTGGTTTTGACGACGGGTAAATTCAGCGGCTAACTGCGGATATTCGTCGGCATATGCAGCAAATAAGTCTTGCCAAGCTTGTTGTTGTTTGACACCACGCGTTTTGCCATCCCATGCAGCATAGATATCAGCGGGGATCTCAAACGGGCCGTATTCCCAGCCCAGTGCAGCACGTGTCGCAGCAATCTCATCCGCGCCTAATGGTGCTCCGTGGCATGATTCAGTACCTTGTTTATTAGGTGAACCAAAACCAATCACGGTTTTACAACAAATCAAGGTTGGTTTTTGCGTTTCAGCTTGGGCCGTACGGATCGCTGAAGCAATTTCTTCTGGGTTGTGTCCATCGACCCCGGCAATCACTTGCCACCCATAAGCTTCAAAACGTGCAGGTGTATCGTCAGAGAACCATCCCTCAACTTCACCATCAATCGAAATGCCATTGTCATCCCAAAACGCAATTAACTTACCCAGTCCTAAAGTTCCAGCTAATGAGCACACCTCGTGTGAAATCCCTTCCATCAAACAACCGTCGCCTAAGAAAGCATAGGTGTAGTGATCAACAATATCAAAACCAGGACGGTTAAATTGAGCTGCCAGCGTTTTTTCGGCAATCGCCATACCCACTGCGTTCGAAATACCTTGACCTAAAGGTCCTGTCGTCGTTTCCACGCCTGGCGCATAACCATACTCAGGGTGACCAGGTGTTTTGGAGTGTAATTGACGGAAGTTACGCAACTCTTCAATGGGTAATGCATAACCTGATAAATGCAGTAGTGAGTACAGTAACATTGAACCGTGGCCGTTTGATAAAACAAAACGATCGCGATTGACCCACGCTGGATCCGCAGGATTGTGCTGTAAAAAATCCCCCCACAAAACCTGAGCAATATCAGCCATTCCCATGGGTGCACCTGGGTGACCTGAGTTAGCTTGTTGAACGGCATCCATACTCAATGCGCGAATGGCATTGGCGAGTTGTTGGCGTGAGGACATAAAACACTCCTGAAGATATTTCAATAACGCAAAAATGCGTGCCTTGTAAAAAGGGACAAAAATGGAGTCGTATTGTCTCTTACACTCAGCATTTGTTCAATCTAAATTGCTTGTTTTTACTACTGTTTTTATGCAGTTAAGACCAGTGTCTAACTTTTTCACAACCATTTGAACTATTTTGCACTAAAAACGTAAATAGACATATAGACGTCTAGATGGGAAAACTGATAGACTTTACGTATATTTTAATTGTCCACCAAAGGACAATTAAATTGTCGCCTAGGCTGACGATATAAAAGTGTTGGTTAGTAAAACTACCTTGTCCCAACACCCACTCAAATTATTAAAATAGAGGTGTGCATGTCACAACATTTATTTACATCTGAATCCGTTTCTGAAGGCCATCCGGATAAAGTCGCGGATCAAATTTCAGATGCCATTCTCGATGCCATTTTAGCCAAAGACTCCAACGCTCGTGTAGCTTGTGAAACATTTGTCAAAACAGGAATGGTATTAGTCGGAGGTGAAATCAACACTCACGCTTGGGTTGATATCGAAAAAATCACCCGTGATACTGTTAGAGAAATTGGTTATGTCAGTTCAGACATGGGCTTTGATGCAGATTCATGTGCAGTCCTAAACGCCATTGGCAAACAATCTGCTGATATTAACCAAGGCGTAGACCGTGGTGCACGTGAAGAACAAGGTGCTGGCGACCAAGGTTTGATGTTCGGGTATGCCTGTAATGAAACCGATGAGCTCATGCCTGCCCCTATCATGTACTCGCATAAACTCGTGAAACGTCAAGCTGATGTGCGTAAATCAGGCGAATTGCCATGGCTGCGACCAGATGCGAAATCACAAGTCACCTTTGTTTACGAAAATGGACAGCCTATCGGTATTGATGCGGTCGTACTCTCCACGCAACACGTTGATTCAATCAGCACACCAGATTTGCGTGAAGCCGTTATGGAAACGATCATAAAACCTGTCTTACCAGAACAATGGATCACCAAAGAGACTAAATTCCACATTAACCCAACCGGTCGCTTCGTCATCGGTGGACCAGTCGGTGACTGTGGCTTAACGGGACGCAAAATTATCGTCGATACTTATGGCGGTATGGCGCGTCATGGCGGTGGGGCCTTCTCAGGTAAAGATCCATCGAAGGTTGACCGCTCGGCAGCTTATGCAGGGCGCTATGTAGCCAAAAACATAGTTGCTGCTGGCTTAGCAGATAAATGCGAAATCCAAGTCTCGTATGCTATTGGTGTCGTCGAACCTACCTCGATCAGTGTCAATACCTTCGGCACAGGGAAAGTAGCGGATGACGTGATCACATCTTTAGTCCGAGAGCATTTTGACTTGCGTCCTTATGGCCTCATTCAAATGTTAGACCTAGAACGTCCTATTTATCTCCCCACAGCAGCATATGGTCACTTTGGACATGCTGCTTACCCTTGGGAAAAAACCGACCGCGCTGACCTTCTCAAAAGCGCACTTTAATAATTTCTTGTTTTTCTCAAACAAAGTCAGGTGTCTAAACGCACCTGACTTGTTTTTTTCTACTGCCTTCCGATACTATGTTTGTGTTACTCATGACAAGGAATCGCAATGCGCCATTTTTTATTATCCATCCTCTTATTCACCTTATTAGGCTGCTCCAGTACCAGTGATGGCCGTACTCAAGTCAAATTTTTGGACAACGAAGCGCTCGCGCAAAAAGGAGCGGAAACGTTTGCCAAAATGAAAGAACAAGTACCCATCACCCAAGACGCACAAGAACAAGCCTATGTGCAATGTGTCGCTGATGCCCTCACCCAACTCGTGCCAGACTCCGTCTTTTCCGGTACGTGGGAGGTAGTGGTATTTGACGCCAAAGACATCAATGCATTTGCTCTACCCGGTGGCAAAATTGGCATATTTAATGGCATCTTAAATGTCGCGCAAACCCCCGACCAACTCGCCGCGATTATTGGTCACGAAATCGCGCACGTTGTGTTAGACCACAGTAACGAACGCGCATCGCAACAAATGCTGAGTAAAGGTATCGGTATGTTAGGCCAATTCGCGATGGATATAGCAGGCGTTGATCGCTCGACACAACGCCTTGCGCTTAATGGCTATGGTCTACTGTCTGATCTAGGTGTCTTGAAACCGTTTTCGCGCTTACATGAGAGTGAGGCCGACGAAGAAGGCCTTGTCCTCTTGGTCCAAGCTGGTTACAGTCCTTATGCAGCAGTAGAACTGTGGCAGAACATGGCAAAAGCCAATGAAGGCAAAGCGCCTCCCGAGTTTTTATCGACTCACCCTGCGAATGAAACGCGCGTCAAAAATTTGCAGAAAGCCATTAAAAGAGTGGTCAAAGCCAATCCGAAACCGCGAAAGGCGCCCAAGTGTAAGCGTTAATTATGCAATTTTGTTGAGGTGCACATCCATTTGCGGATAAGGGATCGAAATACCCTCTTGATCAAAGCGCAGTTTGACTTGCTCGGTAAAGTCAAACTTCACCGCCCAATAATCAGCGGCATTGACCCATGGACGTACAACCAAATTGACCGAACTATCGCCTAATTCACCGACCGCAACAGTATAGGCTGGGTCCTTTAGCACGCGCTCATCACTGTCGAGCATTGCCTGTAGGATTTGCTTGGCTTTGAGCAAGTCGTCGTCATAACCAATGCCAAAGATCATATCCACCCTGCGGGTTGATTTGGCGGAGTAGTTAACAATATTATCGCCGTAGATATTGCCATTGGGTATGATTATCTCTTTATTGTCAGGGGTGTTCATAATAGTAGAAAACACACCGACAGAGATCACTTTCCCTGATACGCCACCGGCTTCGACAAAATCCCCTGTTTTAAATGGACGGAAAAGCAGTAACATCACGCCGGCAGCAAAATTCTTGAGCGAATCTTGTAATGATAAGCCAATCGCCAAACCAGCCGCCCCCAAAATCGCTACGAGCGACGTCGTGTTGACGCCTAATTGGTTTAGCGCAGCAATAATAACAAAGAGCATTAATAGGGCATGCAGGATGGATTTCAAAAAGTCCACTAACATGTCATCGTAATGTGATTTTGACATGACTGTAACAAACAGTTTGATCACCCCTCCAGCAACAAACTTACCGACCAGATAAATGATAATAGCCAAGCCAATATTCATCGTCCACGGCACGGCATATGTTTCAATCATCGCATACAAATTTAAGTTAGCGATGACGTCTGTAGTGACCGTAACAGGTTCCCCACTCGTCATTTCGCTCACGCTGGAAAAATTATTTTTGGATGGTGTGAAAAATGACATCAAGTACTCTAAAATCATAAAGTTTCCTTTTATTTACGCATATTGTGTTAGCACCTTGTAACTGAAAACCATTACTTTACCAATGATAGGGAGCTGACAAACAAAACCATACACTAAACTTTTGTATAAAATGTGTTTTTTTTCCACTAAATTTTTGCAAAGCTGAAAAACTCGCCTATGCTTAGGTTATTAATATTAATATCAATGATGTATTCGTTCTTGAATGCGCACTTTCATTTGAAAAAGGGTTCCCTATGTTCTATATCTTCGGATTAGCTGCCGCAGTTTTTTTGCTTTTAGTGTATTCATTCACTGAAGAGTCGCAAGCTCAGCACAGACAGCAACCGGATAATACAGTACCTGCTGTCAAATTTGATTATGAAAAATACCTTCCTAAAGAGGAAAAAGAAAACAACTGATAATGTTAACTTTGGCTGTCTGTTCGAGCTCAATTTGGTATGATAGTGGAAATTATTTATTCAACTACGTCATATGCGCATTTCTCGATTCTATGTGGCTGATGAATTAGGAACAGATTTGGATGTCGAACTTCCTAGCGAAACAGCCCATTATATTCACAATGTATTACGC
>JBEVCF010000030.1:0-3382 GCA_040514355.1 Glaciecola sp. | reverse complement strand
AATCGTTTGGATGCTATCATATGGTTTAATCACTTAGATAAAGACGTCATTCTACAAGTTGTTGATAAATTCTTAATTGAATTACAAGTGCAGTTAGATGATAAAGGCGTGAGTATTGAAGTAACCGAACCAGCTCGTGAATGGTTAGCAGAGCAGGGCTACGATAAGGCCATGGGCGCACGTCCAATGGGGCGGTTGATTCAAGAGAAAGTTAAAAAAGAACTCGCCAACGAATTGTTATTTGGAGACTTGAAAGAGGGCGGTGCAGTCAAAGTTGATTTGGTGGGAGGGCGTCTTGAGTTTACCTACACCAAGTCAGTCAAAGCACAAGAAGTAGAAACGGAAGGCAAGTCTTAGCCTTTCGATTTCAATATGAAAAAAGGCAGCTTGAGCTGCCTTTTTTGTAAACCACAAATATTAGGGTTCTTTTAGCAGAACAACCTCTTATCTCGCACGGTAAATTATACGGCCTTTACTTAGATCGTATGGAGTCATTTCTACTGTCACTTTGTCACCGGTAAGGATACGAATGTAGTTTTTGCGCATTTTTCCAGAGATGTGAGCAGTAACTACGTGACCGTTTTCAAGTTCAACGCGAAACATAGTATTAGGCAGTGTATCTAACACTGTGCCTTCCATTTCGATACAATCTTCTTTTGCCATCTAAATAAATTACCTTAATGATGCTAAATTAACCGCGCAGACAATACAGAAAAGCGCGTCCAATGTAAAGAATTACTTTTATCTACTGTGTTGAACGGACCCAATATTCACCATTAAAACGCTCGTAAGGCTGATACTGTTTCTTGTAATTCATCTTGGTGCAATCATCTATTTGATAACCTAAAAAGAGATAAGGTTTGTGCATACTAGCGGATAACTGGATTTGTTGCAGAATCATAAACACTCCGAGTGACCGTTTAGGGTATTCGGGTGAAAAAAACGTATAAAATGCAGATAGTCCCATAACCGTTTTATCTGTAACTGCCACGCCCACTAATTCATCATGTAACCAGGCTTCGACCAATAAAGGGGTCTCCCATTCACAACCGAGAAATTGGGTAAAGTTTTGGAGATTAGGAGGATACATGCTGCCATCAGCATGCCGCTGCGTAATATACTTTACATATAGTGCAAAGTATGCTGGATGTGATTTGACCACCTCAGCAATAGGAGCGTCATTAACGACTATAGTGATATCACGATTTTTGTTTAAAACGCGTTTTTGGCTTCGAGATGGAGTAAATTCATAAGTTAAAACACGTATGGAGTGACATGCTGAACATTGCGCACAATGTGGTCGATAGATTTGATCACCACTGCGGCGAAATCCTGAGTGTATTAACTTATCATATGCTTTAGCTGACATGGCGTCTTGCTCAGGCATATAGACTAACAGCTGCTCTTGACGCTCGGGCAAATAACTACAGGTAAATGGTTGAGTGACGCCAAATTTCATTATATCCCCTGTGATGTAAGGATGTATGTCAAGTCACATGGTTGCCATATATCTGTTGCCAAAGTGTTTAATGTTGATGCATCAAGCATGGATAAATACTCTTCTCGGGGTATTTCAAACGCCCCTAAACTTTGTAAATACGGGTTTTGTAGTTGACAGTCAATAAAAGCAATACCCATGTTTTTACAGTACTGGATTAATGTATAAAAAGCTAATTTTGAGGTATTTGGTTGTAGGTGAAACATCGATTCACCACAAAAAACACCTTTCGCTGAAACGCCATACAACCCACCGACTAATTGTTGACCCTCCCAGACTTCAATGGAGTGCGCCCGTCCATGAGCATGTAGTGCACGATAGCTGTGTTGCATCTCTGGTGTGATCCAGGTGCCATTTTCACTCTGGCTACCATCCGCATGTTGGATATTCGGCCTTGGTATAGTCGCACAAATACTTAAAACTGTAGCAAAGGCGTGATTGATTGTGACGGTATAATGATGCTTGCGCAGCCATTTGCGAAACGTTTTATTACAGTGGTAGCGATCATAGGTGATAACACACCTTGGGTCTGGAGACCACCAGAGGTAAGGGTCTGCTTCACTAAACCAGGGAAAAATACCAGAATCATAAGCAAGACATAAACGCGCAACGGATAAATCTCCACCAAATGCAAGCAAACCATTAGGTTGGCTTAAAGCTTGTTCTATTGCGGGAAAGGCAAGCGAATTGGGGTCGAGTTCGGGGAGATAAATCGTCATACAAAAAAGGCGGTAAATACCGCCTTTATCACATTATTTGTCAAGTGCGTCGAGGAATTTCTCTGCATCAAGTGCTGCCATACAGCCCGTACCTGCTGACGTAATAGCTTGACGGTAAATATGGTCAGATACGTCCCCAGCTGCGAATATGCCAGGAACACTAGTTTGTGTCGCATTACCCTCGGTGCCTGAGTTGACCTTGATATAACCATCTTTCATTTCAAGTTGGCCTTCAAAAATGTCTGTATTAGGTTTGTGACCAATCGCAATGAACAGACCCATGATGTCTAGCTCTTCAGTCTTATCCGACTTGGTATCTTTGATCCGGATACCGGTCACACCCATGTCATCACCAAGTACTTCATCGAGTGTTCGGTCAAGGTGTAATACCACGTTGCCATTTTTTGCCTTTTCGAGCAAGCGATCAGACAAAATCTTCTCAGAACGGAAGGTATCACGGCGGTGAATGACATGTACTTCAGATGCAATATTGGATAAATATAACGCTTCTTCCACAGCAGTATTGCCACCACCGACTACCGCGACCTTTTGGTTGCGATAGAAAAAGCCGTCACACGTTGCGCAAGCCGATACACCTTTGCCTTGGAATTTTGTCTCAGATTCTAATCCAAGATACATCGCAGATGCACCGGTACAAATAATTAAAGCGTCACAAGTGTAAGTACCATTATCACCTTTGAGTGTAAATGGGCGCTTTGAAAAATCAGTAGCATTGATGTGGTCGAAAATGATTTCAGTATCGAATTTTTCTGCATGTTTTTGCATACGTACCATGAGATCTGGACCCGTCAGGTCATCAGGATCACCAGGCCAATTCTCAACTTCCGTTGTAGTGGTCAATTGACCACCTTGTTGAATACCTGTTAATAAAACGGGATTGAGGTTTGCTCGTGCCGCATATACAGCAGCAGAATAACCCGCAGGTCCTGAACCTAGGATGAGTAACTTTACGTGTCTATTTTCTGACATCAAAAACTCCAAAATGAGTGAAACTTATCGATATGTATGAAGTATGTTTAAATGTTGTGCTCATTCTAGAAATATCAAGCCTTGATTCAAAATTTTTCATACATCTGATAACAAATGAAGTGCGTATATTACCTAAATTGTAAATTTTTAGTATAGTATTCTTACTGAATATCAT
>JBEVCF010000029.1:0-13169 GCA_040514355.1 Glaciecola sp. | reverse complement strand
GCGTTGGATCGTCGCTTTGATCAACGCCGAGTAACGTTGTTTTTCTGTTAACACACGTTGTCGCTGTTGCTCTGCAATTACAGCTTGTTCAGCCGCTAATGCTTCCTCTAATTTACGTTGCTCTTCTGCCTTACGCGCCTGTTCTTTTTGCGCTGCTTCACGGCGCTTGCGCTCTGCAGCTTCGGCAGCACGCTTGCGTTCAAGTGCTGCTTGAGCTTTACGCTCAAGCTCTTTTTGTTGTCGCACTTTTGCTTCGGCTTCGCGTTTTTGCTTGGCCTCTGCTGCTTTACGCGCCTGCTCTTGTCGTTTTTTCTTGGCGGCAGCACGTTCCTGACGAAGGCGTTCTTGACGGGCACGTTCCGCAGCTTGTTTTTGGGCTTGCTCGCGATCGTACTGTGCCTGTGTGACGGCTGGGTCAATAAACGTCGCTTTGACAATCTGTGGCGTCGCTTCAACAGGTAACTCTACACTAGGTGTATGACTCGTTAAACGCACACTCAATACCAAAAACAATACAATACCCAGATGCAATAACACCGATAATCCATAGGATGACATGACCGCATTTTTGAGCGCTTGCTTATCCATTTATGACTTTTCCGGCTCCGTCATCAAGCCTACCGAAGGCACACCCGCCTTTTGCAAAGTGACCATCATTTGTACAATTTTATCATACGCAACACTGCCGTCTGCTTTGATAACTACGGGGCGGTTTGGTTGGTTTTGCATTTCTAACTCAACCAAAGCCATAAAATCAGGAATGGTTAATGCCGCTTTCGGATCGGCGCCCACATTCAAATAATACAAGCCCTGTGCATCCATTGATGCAATCAACGGTGGCACATCTACTTGCTCAACGGGTTCAGCGTTGGCGTCTGGCAAATCGACTTTAACGCCTTGTGCCACTAAGGGCGCAGTAACCATAAAAATAATCAACAACACCAACATAACATCAATGTAGGGCACCACGTTAATCTCTGATACTGGACGGCGCTTTTTACGTTGATACATAGTTATGCACTCGGAATGGATTGACGTTGTAAAATCGCTACAAACTCTTCCATGAAGTTTGCATAACCGTTTTCAATTTTTTCAACTTGGTTGCTAAATTTGTTATAGGCAATCACCGCAGGGATCGCTGCAAACAAGCCTATCGCTGTTGCAATCAACGCTTCCGCTATCCCAGGAGCCACCATGGCCAGTGTCGCTTGTTGGACCTGCCCCAGTGCAATAAACGCATTCATGATCCCCCATACCGTTCCAAACAGACCGATATAGGGAGAAATAGACCCTGCCGTAGCCAAAAAAGATAATCGCGATTCCAACATATCGACTTCACGTGACAATGCCACGCGCATAGAACGCGCTGCGCCCTCAACGACTACATCCCCTTGCGCGTTAGATTTGCGCAACCGCACAAACTCGCGAAAACCGGCAACATAAATACTATCTACACCAGAGATGTGAGATTGACTGGCCAAGCTTTGATATAACTTGTTTAAATCTGCGCCTGACCAGAAGGTTTCTTCAAACTCGTCTAAAGACGATTTAGCATATTTCAAGGCGCGTGAGCGTTGGATAATGAAGGCCCAAGACGTGATTGAAATCACAATCAATAGCACCATCACTAGTTGTACCACTAAACTGGCTTGTAAAAACAAACCAATAAAAGACATATCAGTCGACACGTAAACATTCCTTATATAAAGCCACAGGGATCGCACAAGGTTTCATTTTGCTCAAATTAACGCAGGCAACCTGAACCTCAGCTGATACCAATAGGATATCATTATGTGTAATTGTTTGAGTAAAGACCATCGATACGCGTTTAAGTTCGCTGATCGCAGTATGGACGGTTATTTCTTGTTCAAATAAGGCTGGACGATGATTCTCCATATTAATTTTTTTAACCACAAATGCGATATCATCTGCTAATAATTGTTGCTGAGAAACGCCTAAATTGCGTACAAATTCACTGCGGCCTCGTTCGAAAAACTTCAAGTAATTCGCATAATACACAATACCGCCAGCGTCAGTATCTTCATAGTACACGCGAATGTTAAATTGATGGGGTAACTTACTATCCATTAAAAAATCTAATCTTTATGTTGCAAATATTTTGAGTTGTCAAATGGTCAAACCACACTATAATGCGCTTCATGAATTGAGTGTGTTTGCTTCAATTTGTACCCCTAAACATTGTTGTTTATTGTTTTATTGAAACACTTGTTTTTGCCCACCGCCCTGGTGGGCTTTTTTTTATGTTTTACGCATCACGTTTTTGGTGTAAACCCTAAATGTAAGTATGCGCGCTGCGATGCAATGCGCCCACGTGGAGTACGCTGTAAAAAGCCTTGTTGGATTAAGTAAGGCTCAATCACGTCCTCAATCGTTTCTTTTTCTTCACCAATTGCAGCCGCTAAATTATCTAAACCAACGGGTCCACCGTTAAACTTATCAATAATTGCTTCGAGGAGCTTGCGGTCCATAAAGTCAAAGCCCTCTTTATCCACATCCAACATATCTAAGGCTTTGGCGGCGATATCGGCATTGACTTTGCCATCGGCTTTGATCTGGGCGTAATCTCTGACTCGTCGCAATAAGCGATTGGCAATTCTTGGGGTACCACGCGCACGTTTAGCGACCTCAACCGCGCCTTCTTGTACCATCTCCATATCCAGGTATTTGGCTGAACGCAGAATGATATCGGTTAAATCCTCGATATTATAAAACTCCAAGCGTTGTACAATCCCAAAGCGGTCACGCAGCGGTGAGGTCAAAGAGCCCGCTCGGGTAGTGGCTCCAATTAAGGTAAAGGGCGGTAAATCGAGTTTGATTGAACGCGCAGCGGGACCTTCACCAATCATAATATCCAATTGGTAATCTTCCATGGCGGGGTATAGCACCTCTTCCACCACCGGGCTTAGACGGTGGATCTCGTCTACGAACAACACATCGTTTTCTTCTAAGTTGGTTAACAAGGCAGCGAGATCCCCCGCTTTTTCTAAGACCGGTCCCGACGTAGTCTTGATATTGACCCCCATCTCGTTGGCGACGATATTTGCCAACGTGGTTTTGCCTAAACCTGGAGGACCAAAAATCAATAAATGATCTAAAGCGTCGTTACGACCCCGTGCCGCCTCGATAAAGATTTCCATCTGCTCACACACATGAGGCTGACCGGTATAGTCGTCTAGTGTTTTAGGACGAATAGCACGGTCAACTGCTTCATCTTCGTGTTTGGCCGTTGCTTGGATGAGGCGATCTTCTTCTATCATACTTATACCATTGAGCGTAAGGCTTCACGGATCAAGGTCTCACTGCTGTGATCTTCTTGATATACCTGTTGAATAATCTTGCTGGCTTGGGCTGGTTTGTAACCTAAGGCGACTAATGCACTCAAGGCCTCTTCACGTACATCATTGACTGGAATGACCGTATCATGCGTGATATTGGCGGTACCAGGAAGCGTGACGGCATCTCCTGCTTGCGTTAAATTGAGTTTTGCGAGGCGGTCTTTGAGTTCAACCACCAAGCGTTCAGCCGTTTTCTTGCCAACACCGGGTAATTTTACCAACGTGGTGACATCCTCAAAACCCACACATTGAATTAGTTGCGCTGCAGACATACCCGATAAAATGGTGAGGGCTAATTTAGGGCCTACGCCATTGGCTTTGATCAACTCACGAAATACCGTGCGTTCTTGTTGGTCCGCAAAACCAAAGAGTAACTGCGCATCTTCACGGACGACAAAATGCGTAAACACTGTTGCAATTTCGCCTATCTCAGGAAGTTGATAAATACTGGTCATCGGCATATTAACTTCATAGCCTAACCCGCCGGCTTCAATCAAAATCTCAGGCGGTTGTTTGGCTAAAATTTTACCGGTAATTAATCCAATCATTGCGGTTCTCTATTATTATTTTTGTTTAGTCGCGTAAACGGCCTCGCACCGTTTTACTCGCTTGTCCAGACATGGCCAATAGGCTCTGTCGAGTATGCCCGTGACACAGCGCAACTGCAAGTGCATCTGCAGCATCAGCTTGCGGGGTGCCGGGTAATTTTAATAAATGACGTACCATGTGCTGTACCTGCGCCTTATCCGCGCTGCCTTTACCCACCACAGATTGTTTAATTTGCCGGGCAGAGTATTCATGCACAGGCAAATCGAATTGTGTTGCTGCAACAATCGCAGAACCACGTGCTTGGCCAAGTTTGAGCGCAGAATCTGGATTTTTGGCCATAAACACTTGTTCGATGGCAAACTCTTTAGGTTGGTGCTGTTGAATGATCTCACTCACCCCAGCAAAAATTTGTTGCAAACGACCGGCTAATTCATCGCCATACGTTTTGATACAACCACTGGAGACGTACGTAAACTGGTTGCCTGTTTGTTTGACAATGCCATAACCGGTAATACGTGAACCAGGATCAATGCCAAGGATAATACTCATACAGCGCACTCCGGCACAAAGCGTTCAATTGCAGCTGCGTTGGTTGATGACCAAACTTTTTCGATAGCGGCGGTTTTATCTAGCCAGGCATAAGCAGTGTGTTCCGTTAAGGTAATAATCGCATTAGCTGGAACTTGCGCACAAAACACATATTCGAAATTATACACCGTATTGGGTGGATAACGATGTAACCACTGTTTGCGTATAGTGTATTGATTGGTGATGCGACAATCGTGGATAGGAAAGTCGTCGGGTTGCAATACTATACCAGTTTCTTCTGCTACCTCCCGGTATGCAGTTTGTAACGGGGACTCGTCGGGCTCCAAAGTCCCCGTAACAGATTGCCAAAAGTCAGGATCATCATCGCGTTGCATGACCAACACTTGCGCATGCTCATTGTACAACACCACCAAGACTGATTCTGGTCTTTTGTAGGACATACCCTATTCTTCTGTTGTTTGTACCGTAGTCGCAATCGCCAGCTCAGTCAGTTGGTCAGGATTGGCTTCACCGGGTGCAGAAGTTAATGGACAAGCTGCAGTCGTCGTCTTTGGGAAAGCCATGACGTCGCGAATTGACGTCGCACCGGTCATCAACATCACCAAGCGGTCCAAACCAAACGCGAGTCCAGCATGAGGTGGTGTACCATAGCGGAGCGCCTCAAGTAAGAACCCAAACTTCGCTTCAGCTTCTTCTTTGCTAATACCTAAAATATCAAATACTTGCGCCTGCATTGCTTGGTCGTGGATACGCACTGAGCCACCGCCTAATTCACAGCCATTCAAAACCATGTCATACGCATTCGATAACGCCGAACCAGGGTTAGCGGCTAATTCCTCAGGGGTCATATCACGTGGTGCCGTAAATGGATGGTGCAACGCGTGGAATTGCCCATCGATTTCCTCAAACATTGGGAAATCAACGACCCATAATGGTTTCCATTCACCTTCATTTAATCCAAGATCTTCACCTAGTTTCAAGCGCAAAGCACCGAGTGATTCAGTAACCACAGAATAAGTATCAGAACCAAACAATAAGATGTCGCCGGTTTGTGCACCACTACGCGTCAACAATTCACCGATCACTTCAGGGTTTAAAAATTTCGCAATGGGAGATTGGACACCCTCTGCGCCGGCGGCAAGATCGTTGACCTTCATCCATGCCAAGCCTTTGGCGCCATAGATCCCCGCAAACTCGGCATAACCATCAATCTGCTTGCGCGATAAACTTGCGCCACCAGGCACACATAATAAAGCGACGCGTCCTTTTGGATCATTAGCAGGCCCCGCGAACACTTTAAAATCAACATTAGCGAGAATATCCGCCACATCGACAATTTTTAGTGGATTGCGCAAGTCAGGTTTATCTGAGCCGTAATCTTGCATCGCTTGGGCATAGCTCATGCGAGGGAAATCCCCTAAATCAACGTTGAGCATAGTTTGGAACAACTCACGGATCATTTTTTCAGTGATGGCCATGACGCCTTCCGCATCCAAGAAGGTCGTTTCTATATCGATTTGGGTAAATTCAGGCTGACGATCAGCACGCAAATCTTCATCACGAAAACATTTGACGATTTGGTAATAGCGATCCATGCCCGACATCATCAGTAATTGTTTGAATAACTGAGGAGATTGCGGCAAAGCAAAGAATTGTCCTTTGTGCGTACGTGACGGTACAAGGTAATCTCGTGCCCCTTCTGGTGTCGCTTTGGTTAGAATCGGCGTTTCGATATCCAAGAAACCCGCGTCTTCTAGGAAACGACGCACCGCGCCCGTCACCTTCGAACGGAATAACAAGCGTTCGGTCATAACGGGACGACGCAAATCTAAATAACGATATTTTAAGCGTTGTTCTTCGGAATTTTCTTGGTTCCAATCCAATGGCAACGCAGCTGATTTATTTAAAATCTCTAGTGATTTACCTAAGATCTCAATTTCACCGGTGCGCATATCAGCATTGATTTGTGACTCTGGACGGCGACGCACTAGACCGGTTAATTTGACACAATACTCATTGCGCACGCTGTTTGCAGTAGCGAACACATCTTCAATATCGGGGTCGTAAACCACTTGGACAATCCCTTCACGGTCGCGAAGATCCAAAAAGATAACACCGCCCAAGTCGCGTCGTTTGTTAACCCAGCCAAATAAAGTCACGGTTTGATCGATATGATCGGCATTGATGTTGCCGCAATAATCTGTGCGCATGAAAAACCCTAAAACAATCATTAATTCACAATTTTTATTGGGCGGTAGTATAAACGAATGCAAGACACAATGCACAACAAACACCGGGATCAGACAAAAAATAATCCTCTATACAGTGACGTTTTTTAGTGAGCCTGAGCACCTAATCTTATTTTTTTGTTGCAAATGAGATTGATTCTTATTTACATTTGTGTTTTAATCCTCACTACACTAAACACATGAGATGCACACAATGAAATACACATTACTCGCCACCTCTGTGGCACTTTCTTTATCGGCTCCCAGCCTTGCTACTGCAGTTGATTCAACAAGCCGTATTGAACAGATCAAAATTATCGGTTCAAAAGCTGCCGTTGATAACTTACCAGGCTCAAACGCATTTATTGACCAAGAGACACTTGAAAATTATGCTATTACCGATATTAGTCGAGTACTAGCTAAAGCGCCGGGCGTATATTTTGTTGAAGAAGATGGCTATGGGTTACGTCCTAATATTGGGATGCGTGGTAACTCAGCCGACCGTTCAGAAAAGATTACTGTAATGGAAGATGGTGTGTTAGCTGCACCGGCCCCATATGCTTCACCAGCAGCCTACTACTTTCCTACGATTGGCCGTATGAGTGCGATTGAAGTGCTCAAAGGTGGTTCGAGTATTAAATACGGACCGCGCACCTCAGGTGGTGTAATCAACTTGGTTTCTCGTGAAGTGCCCGATGCTGATTTTGCTGGTAAAGTTGATATTGCACTTGGCAGTGACGGCTTTACTAAAGTTCATACGTTTGCAGGCGGTCAAGACGAGCAAAAAGGCTATGTTGCAGAAGTTTTCGACTATCGCGCAGATGGATTCAAAGCCCTGAATGCACCTGGTGATACAGGGTTTGCTAAAACCGATCTCTTGGGTAAATTTGAGAGTTATTTAGATAGTGCGAAACAGCATCATTTAGAATTTAAAGCTAAGTATTCTGAAGAGTCTTCAGACGAGACATATCTAGGACTCCTTGATTCTGATTATATTAATGCACCGTTGCAACGCTACAGTGCTTCACAAAACGATGAGATGACGACTGAGCATACCCATTTTAGTATCCATTACGACTGGTTCATTAACGACCAAGTGGATGTAAGTGTGATTGCCTACCAAAACGATTTTGCGCGGAATTGGTATAAAGTCAGTAAAGTTGGTGGACGTAGTTTGGGCTCTGGTGCTGAAGAGATTGCTGCACAAATTGATAATGCTACGTACGTCGGTACGGCATTACCTGAAGTCCAAATCAAAGCCAACAACCGTAAATATCTATCGCGTGGGATCCAAAGTGAATTAGCCGTTCGTAGCGACTATCACGATCTGCGTTTGGGCTTGCGTTTGCACGAAGACGACATGGACCGATTTCAGTGGGTAGACAAGTATGTTCTAGGACTGGACAGAACGATGACTATCACCAGTCGTGGCACACCGGGCACAGACTCAAATCGGATTGATTCGGCTAAAGCTATTAGTGCTTTTGTACACGATACTTATACTTACCAAGATTTAACAGTCAAAGCAGGGGTACGCTACGAAAAAGTCGACTTACACCGAGATGATTGGGGTAAAACAGACCCTCAACGTACCGCGAGTCCAAGTCAGCGTGATAACTCGGTCAGTGCCGTCTTGCCTGCAATTGGTTTTACTTATCAAAGTTCTGACGATTTGGTGTTGTTAGGCGGTGTACAAAAAGCCTTTGCGCCCCCCTCACCCGGTAACCAAAATGCCGACCAAGAAGAAGGTTGGAACTACGAAGCAGGCTTGCGCTTTAGCCGTGATAATTTCAATGCTGAAGTAATTTACTACATGACTCGCTTGGATAACTTACACGGTAACTGTACCGCATCACAAGGTTGTGATGATGAGTTGATAGGTAATCAGTACAATGCAGGTCAAGTCGATATTGATGGCATTGAAGCCAGTGCGAGCGTTGCATGGCAACTTGGCCGTATCCAAATCCCTATATCCGTGAATTACACCTCTGCAACAGCTAAATTTACTGAGAGTTTCTCCTCTGAGTTAGATAGTTGGGGCGATGTGAATGCAGGAGATAGCCTACCTTATTTACCCGAGACGATGTTCCAACTGGAGACCGGTGTGCGCGGTTCTGACTGGCATGTTTTGGTGTCGTATCAATACATGGATGCAATGCGCACAACAGCGGGTTCAGGCGCTATTGCCGCAGCTGACAAAGTGCCTTCACGCGGGCTAGTTAACGTATCTGCGCAATACACGATTGATCGTCAGCAACAGGTTTATATGGTAATGGATAACATTACCGACAAAACGTACATCGCTACCCGTCAACACGGTGGTATTCAGGTTGGCAAACCTCGCGGCGTGCAAATCGGCTATCGCTATACTTTTTAAGAAAAGTAAATAATGTGTTCTAGCTCCAAGCGGATCCCAAATTGTTCTCCCACTTTGTGATCGTGATGACTTGGTGCTAGACACAGCACACGCTCTTGGTAATCCCCATCCAAAGCCAAGCCATATAGAATATGCGCACCGCGAAACGCTCTCTCTGTCACCGTGGCAGAAAAGCTTGATGCGTCATCATGCAATATATCATCGGGTCGCACCAGTAATGAAAAAGCCTGATTAACCGTTGCCTCACTGTCTGGAATAGTGAAATTCCCAAGCTGCGTTTGCAGTGTGGTCGGATCAATTTGGATAGCGCGGATAAACTTGCCTTCTCCAATAAAATTCGCGACGAAACGCGTAGCTGGTTCGTGATACAAATCATAAGCCGATGCAAATTGCTCCACGCTACCTTTAGCGAGTACGGCGATTTTATCAGCAATAGTAAATGCTTCAGTCTGATCATGGGTCACGAGCAAAGCGGTGACCTTTTCGTGTTTGAGGATCCACTTAATATCTTTAGCAAGCGTTTCTCGTAATTCAGGATCGAGTGCAGAAAAAGGCTCATCCAACAACAGTAGTTCAGGTTTGGGGGCGAGTGCACGGGCAATTGCAACCCGCTGTTGTTGGCCGCCTGAAAGCGTGTGTGGGTAGACGCTACTGTATTCTTCTAATTGCGTGAGTTGTAATAACTCTTGCACTCGTGCTTGTTGCTGTCGAGAGTCGAGGTGGCTCAATCCAAACTGGATGTTTTCAGTGACGGTAAGGTGAGGGAACAGTGCAAAATCTTGAAACACGACACCCACTTTGCGTTTAGTGATGGCAAGGTGCTGTTTAGGTGAACTGACCAGATGCTCACCAATGACAATCTCGCCATTACTAACTGGAGCAAATCCTGCAATCGCACGTAATAATGTGGTTTTACCGCAACCGGATGGCCCTAACAAACAACCAATGTCACCCGTTTCTAACGTGAGATCAATGTCGCGGTTAATCAGTTTATCCCCAAGGATCACAGAAACGTTTCGTAAAGCTAACATACAGCACACCTATGAGCGCATGCGCATGGCACGCGTAAGTAAAATAACAGGCACAATACCTACCAAAACAATCGTAATGGACGGTAGTGCGGCATCCATAAGACGCTCATCTGAGGCGTATTCAAACGCCTTGACCGCTAGAGTATTGACATTAAACGGGCGTAAAATCAACGTAGCCGGGAGTTCCTTGAGTACATCCACAAATACCAATAGTAGCGCTGAGAATAACGCACCTCGTAACAAAGGGACATGCACGTGAGTAAATACCGCAAAACGCGATTTACCCAAAGATAACGCCGCATCATCCATATTGGGCTTGATCCGCTCCAATCCACTTTGGGTGTTGTGCATTGCCACACTTAAAAAACGTACAACGTATGCAAAGATCAATACAAACAGAGTGCCAGAAAAAATTAGACCAACATAGTGGTTAAACCATGCAAATGACAATTGGTTGAGTTGTTGATCTAACCACCCAAAGGGCACTAACACCCCCACAGCAATGACTGTACCGGGAATGGCGTAGCCAATTCCAGCGATTTGATTCATCGTCACTACGCGTGCCTGACCGGTGATTCGCTGTGCGTAGGATAATAGGATCGCGACACTCACAGTTAGCACACTCGCTAACAATGCCAAGCCAATGGTAGTGAATAATAATGAGCTATAGCCATCAAGGACATCCGAAGACACACTTTGCCAAGCCCAAACAGCTAACTGACTGACAGGAATGACAAATGCAATACTCAATAAGCCAATGCAATAAAGGGCACACAACCATCGATGCACAAAGGATAAATTGCGTGGCTCGATGCGTCGACTTTGGGTGGTTTGATAAAACGCCATATTGCGTCGTAAATACCTTTCCCAAAACAGTAACAACAAAACACAGGTAGCCAAAATGGCTGACAACTGACTGGCAAGCGCCATCTCCCCCATACCAAACCAAGTCCTAAAGATCCCGGTAGTAAAAGTAGATACCCCAAAGTACTGAACGGTACCGTAATCGGCAAGTGTTTCCATCACGACCAAAGCCACTCCGGTAAATATCGCTGGTCGAGCTATGGGTAGGGCTACTTTGACAAAAAAGGCTGTCCCTGTTACGCCTAATGAAGCGGAGACGTCTCGCAAATTTTGACGCTGATCGTTAAACGCTGTCTTTGCCAACAAAAATACATAGGGAAATAACACCAAACTCAACATCAAAATGGCCCCGGGTAAGGAGCGTATTTCAGGTAAAACCGAACCGGTTAAGTTAAACGTTTGGCGGATCCAAAATTGTAGCGGACTAGCGACATCTAACATTCCGGTATACGTATAAGCGATAATATATGCGGGCATAGCCATGGGCAATAACATGGCCCATTGCAGCCAACTGACCCCCGGAAAGCGATACTGAGTAACGAGCCAGGCCGTGCTGACCCCAAACGTTGCAGAGCACAATGCTACCCCCACAGCCAGTATCATGCTATTACTGATATATAACCCAAGTGTGGTGGTCGTTAAGTGCTGCCATAATGCGAGGGAAAATTGCGAAAATGAAAAATAAATCGACAATAAAGGGAGGACTGCCAAAACACAGCAGCCCAAACTGAGATAAAACCAACGGCGATTTAATTTAAGCGCAGACATAACGCAGGTACAGACCTATTGCATATAGGTTACAACCACCCTGCTCTGTCCATTACTTTAACGGCTTTGGCATTGAGTTGACCAACCTGTTCGATTGCTATTGCTTCACCTTTAAACTGACCAAAGGTTGTAAGCCTGTCTGACCAAGTAATTTGCATATCAATCGGATATTCATGATTGGCGCTACCATACCATGACTGCGCCTCAGGTGTTAGCATAAATTCAACTAAAGCCCGGGCATTATCCGCATTGCGGCTGTGTTTGGTGATAGCAATACCTGAAATGTTGACATGGGTGCCCCGATCCGCTTGATTTGGCCACACAACGGTCACTGATTTGGCTGCGGTTTGTTGTACTTCATCAGCATCATACATGGCAGCTAAGTAATAAGTGTTAACAAGTGCGATATCACATACACCAGCGGCCATTGCTTTCACTTGATCTCGGTCCCCTCCTTGTGGTTTGCGAGCAAAGTTTTGCACCAATCCTTTGGCCCAAGCTTCAGCATAAGCTTCACCTTTTTGTGCAATCAGAGCAGCCACCATAGATTGATTGTAAATATTAGCAGAAGAACGGACACAAATACGCCCTTTATACTCTGGTTTAGTCAGATCTTCATACGACGTTATGTTACTCGGATCAACGCGATCTGCTGCGACCATAATTGGCCGTGCGCGCTTGGTTAAGGCCACCCAGTGTTGTTCGGGATCGTGAAATGAACTCTTAGGAAAAGAAGCTAAGTCAATGGTTTGGGTTAAACCTAGCACTTTGGCGCGATGTAACCTACCCACATCTGTGGTTAATAATACGTCTGCAGGGGAAAACTGTCCTTCGTTTTGCAAACGTGCGATCAATGTATCAGCTTTACCTGTAACAAGATTAATCTTGATATCATATTGTGCAGCGAACTTGTCCAACAATGGCTTAATCAGTGCTTCTTTGCGAGCTGAGTATATATTTAACTCTCCTTCCGCTAAAACTGGAGAAGCAACGGTTGCCATGACAAAAACAGATAAGAGTTTTAAAATACGCGTGTTCAATGGTATTGTCCTGTACGAATAATTCGGATTAAATAATAACCGTATTGAGAATTATTCGCAATATCAAAAAGCATATTATTACTATGGAATTCTAGCTATGAGTGACAACCTTGTGTACAGCACAGAAACAGGCCGTATCCGCCCTAGCCATGACAACAGTAAACCTCACTTCACAGGCGATGGGATTGTTCGGATCCGCAAAGAAACAAAGGGGCGAAAAGGCAAAGGTATGAGTGTTATTACTGGTATTGACCATACCCAGCACGATTTAAAAAAAATCTGTAAGCAATTAAAACAAACCTGTGGTTGTGGCGGTGCTGTCAAAGACAACACGATAGAAATTCAAGGAGATGCGCGCGATAAGATCAAAGCTTTGCTAGAAAAAATGGGGATGAAAGTAAAATTAG
>JBEVCF010000028.1:20040-41296 GCA_040514355.1 Glaciecola sp. | reverse complement strand
GTCTGGATATGCGGACCAAATAGAGTGAGCACAACATCTTTGTGCCACGCTTGCGCTTTGGGTAAGTAGACGTGTTCAGCAAAGATCCTCATAGTGAACCTTGTGCTTGCAACTGTTTTTCTAAAAAAGTTACTGCGCCCAGTTCAGGGACGATAGCTTGGTGGGTGAGGATCTTTTTCGCTGTCAACTGCAAATATGGGATATAGTGCGTCATCACATTGCCATGATAAAAAACCGGATGCGAATAATTGTCACTCACCCGTTGAATCAGTTTATGTAAATATCGCGCCCCTTGTTTGATGATTTCTATTGCGGTTGTATCATCAGCATACGCACAGCGAAAAACAATAGGACTGAACTGACCAAACTCCTTCGGACCTAATTTATGAAAATCATTGATGATACTGACAATATCAGCATGACCTAAGTGCAACACAACCTCATCGCTTAATAAGGAAGTCTCAACAATGCCGTCTAAGGCTTGTAAAGTATGTCTGAGCGCTTGTAAGCCAAGCCAGCTCCCTGATGCATCATCGCCTAAAAAGAAACCATAACCGCCGTATTGCATAAGCTGTCCATGACTTAATTTGGCACCGCAGGAGCCCGTCCCCACGACAACCAAACCACAATCCTCTCCTGCATTCGCCGCCAAAGCTGTGATATGCACGTCAGTAGTGACAGCAAATCCTGCAAAAGGATGCACCCAATCTGACATCGCCTGCTGAGCTGAAGGTAGCCCCATCCCCGCCAAGCCCGCGCCTACAAAAATATCGGCTAACGTCTTACCCACGAGTCCGGCCTGCGTCAGACACATTTGTGCAGCCGTCACAATAGAGTGTTGCGTTTGCTGACTATTGACAAAGGCATTTGCAGGCCCTACTTGTACTTCAGCCAACACGTTTTTGTTACTGTCAAATAATTTGGCGTTACAACTCGTGCCACCGCCATCAATTCCAATAAATATGGGCTTATCCATCGACATCTCATTTCCACATGCATTTTATGTATTACTAAACGATTAACCTAGTGACACATAAGTAAAACTCAATTATGCGCTACAAACTACAAACTACACAATTTATAGACAACATTGCAATAAATACGTTATCCAATCTGATAGTGTAAATGGCGAAATAAGATAAGTAGTAAGCACGATGGGGACTAGGTTTTAAAGCTAAAACCCTTTACAATAAACTTACATTTTAGTCGTTAGGTCCTATTGTGAATAAGAGCAAACTCATCGTGTTATTGTTGATCGCCTTATGTGGCGCATTGCAATACCGTCTATGGTTTGGCAAAAACAGTATACCCGACTATTGGCAACTGCACGCAGAAGTCCAACAACGCATTGAACAAAATGCCAAACTCAAGCAACGCAACAGCTTGTTAAAAGCCGACATTGACGATTTAAAGATTGGTATTGATGCCATTGAAGAACGAGCACGCAATGAACTGGGACTGATTAAAGAAGGTGAAACCTTTTACCGTATCGTCCCTAAGGAACAGGATTAATTCGTGACGGCTCAATATATTGCCCTTATCCCTGCTGCAGGTATTGGCTCTCGCATGATGGCAGACCGCGCTAAACAGTATTTACAGTTAGGTGAGCAGTACATATTAAGTCACACCTTAGCTGTGTTTTGTCAGCATCCTCTTATTTCACAGGTCATCGTTGCGTTACATCCAGAAGATCGTATTTTTCAGACATTGCCACTCGCGCAACACCCCAAAGTCCATCTCGTGACAGGTGGTAACGAACGCGTAGATTCAGTACTCGCCGGCTTACAATACATTAACCAGACCGCCAACCAGCATGTGCTTGTACATGATGCGGCACGACCTTGTTTGCAAGCAGATGACATTTCTCGCTTAATTACTGCGTATGAAAAGCAACAGACGCCCGTTATTTTTGCCAAACCCGCTAGTGACACCATCAAATACTCCGACACCAGTAATATTGTGACCGAGACACTCGATCGACAATATATTTGGCAAGCACAAACGCCTCAGGTTAGTCCGGTTTCACTCTTGCACAGTGCAATTGAGCAAAGTCTAGCGCAAGGCTTGACGATTACCGATGAGGCTTCGGCCTTAGAAGCTCAAGGGCATAAAGTAGGATTAGTTGTCGGACCGGCATATAATATCAAAGTCACACATCCTGAAGATTTAGCGCTAGCTGAATTTTATCTCAAACAACAAGGAACTATCTAAGCATGTCGCGCTTACCTTTTCGCATTGGACACGGCTATGACGTACATAAATTTGGTGCAGACAAACCTTTGATTTTGGGTGGTATTCACATCCCTCACGACACGGGTTTATTTGCTCACTCAGATGGTGACGTCGTATTACACGCCTTATGTGATGCCTTACTCGGTGCACTCGCGCTAGGCGATATCGGACGTCATTTTCCCGATACCGATCCAGAATTTGCTGGTGCAGACAGTGTCAAACTCTTACAGCACGTTTATGCTTTGGTGCGTCAAAAGGGTTATCGCATCGGCAATGCTGATATCACCATCATCGCTCAAGCACCGAAAATGGCCCCGCACATCACCGCGATGCAACATGCGATAGCAACCGCATTAAGCTGTCCGTCGGAACACATTAATGTCAAAGCAACCACGACCGAAAAATTAGGATTCACAGGCCGCAAAGAAGGGATTGCAACGCACGCAGTGGTCACGGTATTGGCGACTGAGGAGTCAGTCTAAGATGCTTGATTTTCCAGCAATGGACTGGTGCTATTGGCAGGGCAAGCCGACAGCTACAGCACGCTTTAAAGAACAATTAGAAGACTTTGTCGTCACTGAAGATTTGGGCTTTTCCCCCAGCGGACAAGGCGAGCATATTTTTGTCCATATCGAAAAAAAACAACTGAACACGGCTTATGTCGCAGAACAACTAGCCGCTTTCACTGGCCTCCCTTTAAGGGCCATCTCGTATGCTGGACGCAAAGATAAATTCTCTATATCGCGTCAGTGGTTTGGTGTACACGCGCCTGGCAAACAGGATTTCCCATGGGCGCAGTGGCAGCTCGATGGGGCACGTATTTTAGACACGAGCCGCCACGATAAAAAATTACGTACCGGTGTTCTCAAGCGCAACCACTTTGCCATCAGGCTAAAACGCGTCTCTGATCCAGAGAGTGTCATAGCCCGACTAGGCGTCATACAACAACAGGGTGTACCCAATTACTTTGGCATGCAACGCTTTGGCGAAGTGCGCTACCTCGATGAAGAGGGTCAACAACAAACCAAAGTGGGCGGTAACTTAACGCTCGCCCACCACTTGCTCGAAGGCAAAGCCATCAAAAATCGCAATAAGCGCTCTGTGGCTATCTCCGCCTTGCGGGCTTGGTTGTTTAACACGTTTGTCAGCGAGCGACTCGCGCATTTCGAAACAGAACGAGTATTAGAGGGTGATGTGTGTATTTTGGCTGGCAGTAATAGTTACTTCTGCGCTGAAGACGTCGATACACGATTGACACAGCGTTTATCATGCCGTGACATTGCGCTCTCTGCTCCTCTTTGGGGTAAAGGCGCCGCTATTGCACAAGCGGAGGCTTTACAATTTGAGAATAAGGTCGCACAGCGCTATCCCCAGATCACGACCGCGTTAGAAAATCTAGGTTTGAAGCAAGAACGCCGTTCACTGCTGCTTCACCCAGAGGCATTAGAATTCGCGCAACAAGACGATCACATCCGTTTGTCGTTCTATTTGCCCAAAGGATGCTTTGCCACAGCGGTGATCCGCGAATTAGTTGAGTGTGTTTAAAAGGATAGAGACATGAACCATTACAATATTTTATTGAGTAACGATGACAGTGCATTTGCTGATGGTATCGCCACTGCACATGCGCACCTTGCTGCGCAACATACCGTGACCGTTATTGCGCCTGACCGCAATTGTTCTGGCGCCAGTAATGCTTTGTCATTGATGCATCCACTGCGGATCACCCAACTTGATAATGGTTTTTATGCCGTCAATGGCACACCGTCAGATTGTGTCCAGTTAGGTGTCAATTGTGATTTTATGGAGAAACCACAAGTTGTAGTATCGGGTATCAATCACGGCCCTAATTTGGGAGACGATGTAATTTATTCTGGCACCGTTGCAGCCGCCACCGAAGGACGCCATCTTGGCCTGCCTTCAATCGCCATTTCTTTAGCTGGTTACAAAAATCAATACTTTGCGACGGCGGCAAAAGTGCTGACGGATATCTTGCAGCAACTCGATACCCTCCCTCTTAATGCGCAACAGATCCTCAACGTCAATGTACCCAATATTCCCTATGAGGCATTGCAAGGTTGGGAAGTCACTCGACTAGGCCGACGTCATAAAGCGGAGCAGATGATTACCGATACTGATCCAGCACAGCGTACGATTTATTGGTACGGTAAATTAGGACCTGAGCAAGATGCCGGACCTGGTACCGATTTCCATGCGATTGCCAATAACAAAGTGTCACTTACGCCCTTATCGGTGGATATGACCGACCACTCAGCACTCACCGCACTGAGGCAATGGAGTCAAGAATGTCAGAAGTGATATCTAAGGCCATACCTTTACTCGATGAACTGAAGTACTTGGGTATCCATGATGAGCGCGTGCTCAATGTGATGGGTAATATTCCTAGAGAATTATTTCTGCCGCCTACACTCACGCACAAAGCGTGGCAAAATACCGCATTACCGATTGGTCAAGGTCAAACCTTGTCGCAACCTTATACCGTCGCGCGGATGACACAGACTTTATTAGCGCATTGTCCCGTCCCCGTTGCAGAAGCAAAAGTACTTGAAATCGGTACGGGTTCGGGCTACCAAACGGCTGTTTTGGCTCAGTTATTTGGTCAAGTATGCAGTGTTGAGCGAGTCAATACGTTGAAATTCCAAGCCAAACGTCGACTTAATCACCTCGATTGTCACAATGTGAAATTGCGTTATGGTGACGGCTGGGAAGGTTGGCCAGGGCAAGCCCCATTTGCGTGTATTATTGTTACAGCAGCGCCCGCAACGGTACCTGATGCGTTGATTGAACAACTTGATATGGGAGGCGCACTACTGATCCCCGTTGGGGCAACTGAGCAGCAACTCACACTATTACAAACCACAGCACATGGTATCGAACAGCAGATACTAGAGGATGCGCGTTTTGTCCCACTTATCCAAGGAGCGCTGCAGTGAAGCTTTTTACCAAACTATACGACCTTTGCCTGACATGGGCGACCCACCGCCATGCTGAAAAATACCTAGGCGGCTTGAGTTTTAGCGAATCGATGATTTTTCCTATCCCACCCGATGTAATGCTAGCGCCCATGTCGCTGGCACAACCGAGTAAAGCGTGGCGTTATGCATTGATTACCACACTCGCCTCAGTGTTAGGGGGCATCGCAGGCTATGTATTAGGCTGGCTTGCCTTCGATAGTTTGATCCAACCGCTGGTCACTACAATGGGCTGGGAGATAAAGCTTGCGAATGCAGTAACATGGTTTACTGAGTATGGCGTCTGGATAGTGTTTATCGCTGGTTTTTCCCCCATCCCTTACAAAGTCTTTACCATCACGGCAGGTATGCTTTCAATGGCGTTTTTACCCTTTGTCATCGCATCTTTTGTGGGACGCGGTGGCCGCTTTTTCCTCGTAGCAGGCTTGATGAAATGGGGCGGTGCGAAAATGGAGGCGAAACTCAGACAATATGTCGAGATTTTAGGCTGGGCGGTCATACTGCTAGCTATCGCCGCATATATCATCGTGAAATATACCTAATGTGTAAGGAATGATTGTGCTAGCAAAAGTTTTCAGCGCGTTAATAACTATCACAACTTTTGTCTTCGTTTATGGATGTGCGCAGCGTTCTGTGCCAGCACCTGTTATTAATATTGATACGCAAGTAACCAGCAAAACATCATGGCAAAAGGCCAAAACCCATACTGTAACACAGAGTGAAACGCTGTATGGTATAGCCTGGTTATACGATTTGGACTATCAAGAACTGGCTAAACTAAATGCACTCGAAGAGCCGTATACCATTCAAGCAGGGCAAATTTTAGATTTACGACAAAAAACTAATAAGGAACCCATAGTCATTGCCGATACAAAAGTATCAGGTGATGTTCCCCAAAAAACAAAGCCAATTAAAGGTATTGATAAAAATACCAAAAAAGTGTATCGTGATGTTCAAGTATCAAAAGAAATAGCCACTACCAAATCAACATTGCCTAAGCGTGTTACGCAATGGCAATGGCCAGCTGAAGGCAGGTTAACTGGCAAGTTTTCAAATACTGAAGCAGGGCTAAAAGGCATTGAGATTGCTAATATTATTGGTACCCCTGTCGTGTCTGCCGCGTATGGAAAAGTGGTATACACAGGCTCTGCACTTCGTGGTTATGGCAATTTAGTTATTATAAAACATACCGATAACTTTCTAAGCGCATATGCACATAATAATAAAATACTAGTCAAAGAAAGACAGTTTGTACAGGCAGGCGAGAAAATCGCTGAACTGGGTCGCTCTGGCACTACAGAGGCAAAACTCAGGTTTGAGATCCGCTATAAAGGTAAATCTCTTGATCCACTGAAATATTTGCCAACGCTAAAATAGTCATATTTTGGGGAAGCATTTAATTTAGTCCGGATTACAGGAGATGCTGTTATGGGTCAAAAGAAACGTTGCGATGATGTTTTTATGTCTGTTGATGTTCTGCAAAACATATCGTCCGAAAGAAAGTTGAGTCAAAATACGATTAGTCCAACCCCTAATTCCACTGTCGTAAATAGTCTTCATGCCCAAGAGGCGGGACTCAACGAAGTGGATATCAGTGATGATGTCCAGAAAAACTTGGACGCAACACAGTTGTATCTCAGTGAAATTGGTTTCTCTCCATTATTAAGCGCTGAAGAAGAGGTCTTGTATGCGCGGCGCGCGCTACAAGGCGATGAAAAGGCTAGAGAGCGTATGATCGTAAGCAACCTACGCCTTGTTGTAAAAATTTCACGTCGCTATAACAACCGTGGACTTGCCTTACTCGATCTTATTGAAGAGGGAAATTTGGGGTTAATACGCGCAGTCGAAAAATTTGACCCAGAACGCGGTTTCCGTTTTTCAACTTATGCAACATGGTGGATCCGCCAAACTATCGAGCGGGCTATTATGAATCAAACCCGTACTATCCGATTGCCTATCCATGTTGTCAAAGAACTCAATTCCTATTTGCGCACAGCTAGACTCCTGGCACAAGAACTAGACCATGAACCTACCGCTGATGACATTGCTAGACATCTAAATGTACCTGTTGAAGATGTCAGCAAAATACTTAAACTCAATGAACGCATTTCTTCTATTGATACATCAGCAACACAGGATGCAGAAGACAAAGGGTTGTTTGAAGTGTTAACTATGGATGGAGATTGTGGACCAGAAGAGGAGGTACAAGATAGCGACATGAAAGTATCTATTGTGCGCTGGCTTGAGGATCTCAATCCTAAACAACGAGAGGTGCTCGCCCGTCGTTTTGGTCTGCTTGGCTATGAGCCATCCACTTTAGAGGATGTAGGCTCGGAAATTGGACTCACCCGAGAGCGGGTGCGTCAAATTCAGGTAGAAGCGCTTCGTCGACTCAAAGATGTACTTGGCCAACAAGGATTAAGCCTTGAAACGATATTCGAAAATCAAGACAATTAAGCCACTGTGACAGTCGCTTGCTGTACCGCATGCAGCACTTTTTCAAGGCTCACCAATCGAATCTTCACTATCTAACGATCCCGTTTATCTCCACCCATGCATTTGGGTGAGACGGGTACTGACGTTGCCCCTTGCCATTTATCTGGGGCATAAGTATGAATCGCCAAGGCGTGAATGTCATTGGCCAACTCTTCAGCTAACACCTCGTTTACCAATCTATGACAAGGTAGTAAGCGCTTACCAACAAATGCTTCGCTGACAATCGTTACTTTGAAATGACTTTCTGAACCGGGTGGCACGTTGTGGTTGCGACTTTCATTTTCGACGGATAGATGTATTGGCGAAAACGCTGCAAGTAATTTTTCAGTGATTTGATTTTGAATCTTCATAAGTTATGAGCAATGACAGATTTTTATTGATATAACAAAGTGTACCATAGGTGGGCATACTTTAAAGGTTATTGCGGATGCACATAGCGGTACGTCAAATTGATACGACCGCCATGCACCGTTTTGGATTTATTGATACCGTGTTGCCAACATTGCTGTGTCATGCCTTGCATAACAAGCAAACTACCATGCTGTAACTCGACAATTTCCTTTTCCCCAGTGCGTTTGTGTTTGAAGATAAAGCGGCGTGTTGTCCCCAACGTTACAGAAGCAATGACAGGCTGATGTCCAAGTTCTGGTTCATCATCGCTGTGCATCCCCATACTGTCTTGACCATCGCGATACCAGTTCGCCAAGACACTGTTAAAGGTCGTTTGACAAGTCTGCTCGCAGAGCGTTTTAATTTCATCCAGCGGTGCACACCAAGGGTGGGGTTGCATCTGTAATTGCGAATAGGTGTATTGCGCTTCGGGATCGCCAATCCAGGCTTGTAAGCGTGGTATTTTTACTTCCCGTCCATAAACTTTGATATAATCCTGCGACCAAGGTAATTGCGCCTCACACAGACGCAGATAATGATCCGCTTGTGCACCATCTAACCAATGCGGATAATACCTGACATCGGCATCTACCATGGCCAGCTGGAGTACCTCTGGTGCGTTCGGGTCAGTGGCAAAGATATCAGGTTGCATGTTTGTGCTCACTTCGTGCTAAACAGTAGTACTCATTGTGAGTACTCAAGATTTTTTTTGGAAATTTTATAATGAATACGCATTTTATACATGCATTTGGCGAACTCAGTTTATATCGCTACCCAAAAGCACAGCAATTGCCCAATTTACAGGCTTGGGATGCCGTCGATGAATATCTACTACACACTCTGCATGAGGAAGTACTTACTAAACATTCCGAACCCAACATACTGATTGCAAATGACGACTTTGGTGCATTAACGTGTGCCCTGCACGCTTATCATCCTATGCACTTTAGTGATTCATTTGTTGCGCAAAAAGGCTGTGAATTCAATTTACTCAACAACGAGTTGGACCAAGCGGCGGTCACGTTTTTGGATAGCATGGCCCTACCGGAACACAAAATCGACATTTTGGTACTGAAAATTCCGAAAAATTTGAGCTACCTCGCGTGGCAACTCGCGCGTTTAAAACCTTTTTTACATGCCGATTCTGTGGTGCTAGCTGGCGCAAAAGTCCCTCAAATGACCCAAAATGTGCAGAAGATTTTTGCCCAGTACATTGGTGAAAATAAAACCACGTTGGCCAAAAAGAAATCTCGCTTGCTGTTTGCCAACGTTAACACTGCGTTAAACGCAGAGCCACCCGCGGAACAAATTTGGGATGTGCCTAATCCTCCGCTGACTATCAGTAATCTTCCGAATGTGTTTTCACGCCTCAACCTAGATATTGGTGGGCGCTTTCTAATGCAAAACTTACCGGATATTGACAATCAACATGTGATTGATTTGGGCTGTGGTAACGGAGTGGTGGGTTGCGCGGTACTCGCGCAAGCACCCAATGCGAAAGTCACGTTTGTCGATGAATCCTATATGGCAATTGCGAGTGCTAAGGTTAACGTCGCGCATAATTTCCCTGAGCAACTGTCAAACTGCACCTTTATGGTCAACGATTGTTTGTCTCAGTACGATCTGCCCGAGGCGGATATCGTGTTGTGTAATCCGCCTTTTCATCAACAACAAGCGATTACCGATCACATTGCCAAACAAATGTTCAAAGACAGTCACTATGCGCTGCGTTTTGGCGGTGAATTGCGGATCATTGGCAATCGCCATCTGCCCTACGGCCAAGTCTTGAAAAATCGGTTTGGGGGTTTTAAGGTAGTCGCTACGAATAAAAAGTTTTCAATCTTATCCGCTTACAAATAGACGAGAAGTCCGGCAAAGGTGATATATAAAAATGATTAACACACGCTTGAGTCAAGCATCATGGTTATGCGCATTGTATTTACTCTGCGGGTTGTGTCTGGCATTGTCAGCACCTACTTTCGCCCAAAAAAAAGCCCTTCCAGATGGCTCACATATCCAGCCTGATAATCTCTATCCTCGGGTAAAACTCAGTACCACAATGGGTGACATTGTTGTGGAGTTAGATCGTCGCAAAGCTCCAATAACTGTGAACAATTTTTTGCGCTACGTCGATAAGCGCAGTTACGAAGATACCCTTTTTCATCGCGTTATTGCAGGCTTTGTGGTGCAAGGCGGAGGCTACTCGACCGATTTTGAACCCAAGCCAAGTTTTGGCAAGATTTATAATGAGTCAGGTAATGGCTTAACAAACGATCTCTATACGATCGCTATGGCACGCAACACTGAACCACACACTGCCACGCGTCAATTCTATTTCAACATGCGCGATAATGAATCTCTCAACCCTGGCAAAAATTGGGGCTATACCGTATTTGGCTCGATTATAGAGGGATATGAAGTGGTTGACGCAATCAGTGAAGTCGAAACAGAATATTCCCTAGAGTTTGGTCAGCCCGATGTGCCAATTGAACCGGTGATATTAAAAAAAGCCGAAATTTTGCCTGAACCCAAGCTGTAATGGCATACCTGAGGGTTGTCACCACCGCCGTCAATGCAGTTTTAACAATGCTCAATCACATATGACTATCTCAACCAAGTTCATAGTGGGGTTTTGAATGCGGACAGGACTGGTCCAGCTAAGCCTGTGTAAAGGGAAAAGATAATATGTCTTGCAGTGTGTCGACGCCCAACGCTAACATAAGCAAACGGTCAACGCCCAAAGCCACACCCGCGCACTCCGGTAAGCCATGGCGCTGGGCAGCTAACAAACGCTCATCAAACGCCATCGGACGAAGCCCCGTGTGTTGACGCTGCGCATTATCCGCCAGCCAACGCGCCTGGAGTAAATCAGCATCCGTTAATTCGTGATAACCATTAGCTAGTTCGATCCCTTTGTAATATACCTCAAACCGACGCGCCTTATTGGGATGGGTTTCATCAATCCGAGCAAGGGCAGCTTGTGACGCTGGAAAATCATACACAAAACACGGTTTGTCTTGACCAATATGCGGTTCGATGTGTTCGGCAAACAACAACTGCAAAATATGGTCGCGACTTTCAGCTTGCAAATCATACTGCGCTTCTCGTCCATAGGCGGCAATCAGTTCGGCTTGAGATGCATCCCAAATATTGAGCTGGCAATAATGTGCAAAAGCCTCGTCATAGGCCAGATAATCGCCTGCTGGAGTAGTGAGAATATGTTGCAGTAGCGCATCAACTTCCTGCATGAGTTGCCGATCATCCCAACCCACGCGATACCATTCCAACATCATAAACTCGGGATTGTGCTCAGGACTTTCAGGCTCGTGTCGAAAGGCTTTGGCCATTGCATAGATATCGCCTGCACCGCTGGCTAACATACGTTTTAAGGCGTATTCAGGTGACGTTTGCAGGTAGTAAGTTTGCGGCTGGCCGGTTGCCGTGAATGCCGTAGAAAAATTGTCGAGGTAGGGGTCTGTCACACCGGCTTGGCACAACACGGGAGCATCAACCTCAATCACATTACGCGCAGCGAAAAAAGCCCGGATATTTTGCAATATCTGGGCTTTTTGACGTAAATGTTCTGGGCTAATGGACATGGCCCACATAGACATTATTTTTGTGCGCGAGACACGTATTCACCGCTACGTGTGTCTACTTTGATGACTTCACCGGTTTGTACAAACAATGGTACACGTACAACCGCACCGGTTACTAAGGTAGCAGGTTTACCACCCGTACCAGCAGTATCACCTTTCAGGCCAGGGTCGGTTTCGGTGATTTCTAACTCTACGAAATTAGGTGGCGTCACAGCGATCGGAGAGCCATTAAATAGGGTAATGGTACACGTGTCGTTTTCGACCAACCATTTCACATTATCGCCTACTGCCTTGGCATCAGCAGCGACTTGCTCAAAGGTTTCATTGTTCATGAAATGATAGAACTCACCGTCAGTGTAGAGATAAGCCAGTTCGGTATCCATCACATCAGCACCTTCGACAGAATCACCCGACTTGAAGGTTTTCTCTAACACTTTGTTGGAGATTAGTTTACGGATTTTGACACGGTTGAAAGCTTGACCTTTACCCGGTTTAACATATTCATTTTCTAAAATATTACATGGCTCGCCATCGATCATGACCTTTAGTCCAGCTTTAAATTCATTTGTGCTAAAATTCGCCATACATCCTCATCTTGATTCATTAGTGGTTTAACGGTGCATAATATACACAAAAATCTCCTTGCTGTAGAGCCCAACTGGCAAAAAGAATTAGCAAAATCTTTCACAGATCCCGAGGCTTTATTGCGCTTTTTGGCCCTGCCTGTCGAACACTATAGCCAACATGTCAAAGCGCGGCGTTTATTCCCGATGCGCGTGCCGGTATTTTTTGCTGAACTGATGGCCAAAAACACGCCTGATGATCCTCTTTTACGCCAAGTTTTGCCCTTGCACGATGAGTTTTTGGAGGTCGAAGGTTATGTCACCGACCCGCTTGACGAATTTGACAAATCTCAATCGGGGATTGTGCACAAGTACCACAACCGCCTCTTGTTAATTGTGAAAGGGGGGTGTGCTGTCAACTGCCGATATTGTTTTCGCCGTCATTTTCCCTATGCAGAGCACCACAACAACAAGCGCGAATGGCAGGCACAATTTGCTTATATCCAAGCCCATCCCGAACTTGATGAAGTCATTTTATCCGGTGGCGATCCCTTAATGGCCAACGATGCGCATATTGCATGGTTACTAGATGAATTAGAACAGATCCCACACCTCAAACGCGTGCGGATCCATACGCGCCTCCCCGTTGTACTCCCAACTCGAGTGACCCAAACATTGAGTCAGCGCTTACAGACTAGTCGCTTACAAGCCATTGTGGTTTTGCATATTAACCACGCTCGCGAAATCTCACCTGAATTGATACAAGCCGTGGCATTACTCAAACAACATTATGTGACCGTGCTCAACCAAGCGGTATTGTTGAAGGGCGTCAATGATTGTGTCAGTACCCAAATAACTTTGAATGAATCCTTGTTCACAGCGGGGATCCAACCTTATTACCTGCACATGTTTGACCGCGTAAAAGGCGCACAGCATTTTGCAGTAGACGATGATACGGCGATAAATATTATGCGTGAAGTGATCGCGCAACAGTCGGGTTATATGGTGCCCAAATTAGTGCGAGAAATAGGGGGTGAACCGAGTAAAACACCGATTAATTTAGCATGACGTGTTTAAGCCCATCGCACTGTATTGAAAGTTTTAGTCTCCGAGGTACAAGTAAACTTTAGAGACTATCGGTTATTTGGCACGACTATGATAAACTTCGGCAAATTTTGTTAGTGTTAAAGACCTATGCAAGCTATTCTCGACAAACTCCAAGAAAACCTACAACTGATATATCGCAAAGCCGTAGATGCAGATACTCTACTCGATTCATTTCAAAAGGATGGCAAAGGCAAATTCCAAACCATTTTCGCAGATTCGAGTCCATTTAAGACCCGTGCCAAACGCTTTGAGCCATACGTAGCAGAAGTCTGTGAAAATATGGATGCATTTACGGCTTTGGATTTTGCAAATACGGACAAAGCCCAAATCGAGCAGGATTTGAGTGTAATTGTGATGCAGATTGAGCAATTACTCTCTACGCTTGTGCAGTTTAAAGATAGCCTTAAAAGTCAATAGCCAAATCGACGTGTTTCTCGACGTACCAGTGCTTATCTAATCTGCAATGTGGCTTGCTTCTTATTGTGTTTGTTGATTCAGTGGTGTCGCTAACACGCGTTGTCGAACCGTCTCAACCATCGCTACATAAGCAGGGCTATCAACACGACCAAACTGCGCAACGAAAGCCTCGCGGTGCAGCCCTTCGGGTAAGCCATTGGTGCTAGGCATAAATATTGTCTCATCAACTTGCAAAGAGAGTAATAATTGCGCTTGTGCAGCCCTATCCGGGTTTGCTAATACAACAGCAAATTGTACTCCCGCTTTGTCAGCAGCTAAATCAACAAAACTATATCCACTGCCTGTCTGTACACGGTCCATTAACTCCTTAAATTCACCAATCGCAACAGATATCCCTTGATCAGATAAAATTTGAATAGCCGCACTGTAAATAAAGTGCTTTGCTAAATCTGCACGGTTTTGGACAGTTAATGTGATACCAGCAGGTAACAAACGATCTTGAGCAACGTGCTCAATCCCAATGAAACGAGCAAAGCGTGCATCGCCTGCATAAATAGCTAATGCTAACAACGCGGCTTCGTTCTCAAGGTGTGCAGTATTAGGTTTGCTTTGGATCTGTGCTTCAAGCATCAACTCTCGGATGTACTCACCTAAAGAGACCTGCTTACTCACGGGGATGCTTTGTTCGTAAGCTAAAAAATAAAGATAATAGGTGACTCTCACAATAAGCGCTTCATCACGATCCAAGTTTAATTGGTTTTTAGCCTCTTTTAACGCCGCCATAAACCCTTGCATGGGCTGAATTCTGACATGCGCTTCACGCGGCAAAAAAAGCACGTTAGCGACTTGTTGTCGGGCTAGTGTCGCAATGTTACTTTGCGTGTAGCGATCAATCCCCCAACTCACCACGTCGAGCAACAGGTTGCCAGGTAACGGCACCTTGCTCACTTTGAGTTGTTTGATATCTACTTTAGGTGCATCTTGCAGCACCAGTGTAAGATTGATGTAACGCTGGTGCGCAAACACTGTAAAAGCATAGCTCAAAATTAATTTACCCTCGCCGGCTTGCAAGGATACCTGGCCTTCAAATCCAGGTAATGCACGTCGCAGAAAATCCAATAAGCTCGCAAACTGTGTATGGGTTACACGCACGGAGTGAGCGAGGTGATCCTCAGCCAAAATACGCTTCAGATCATTGAGTAGTGGGTATACTGTCTCGGCATCATTGAGGTAATTAGCCGTTGTGTGTTCCACCTGAGGGTGTTTGTCAGTGAATACAAAAAAGCTGATCACCGACAACACTAGGACGGTTAATAACGTTCGCAAAATCCATTTTAATAACGCCCTAAGAGGGTTAGACATCCATTACACCTCTGCTAAATTACCCTTGTTCTCCAGCCACTCTTTACGATCGCCAGAACGTTTTTTCGCCAATAACATATCCATCAGTTCTAGCATACTCTCAGCATCGTCAATCGTTAATTGCACGAGACGGCGAGTATTGGGATCCATGGTCGTTTCACGCAACTGTAAAGGGTTCATTTCACCTAAGCCTTTGAAGCGCTGTACGCCGACTTTGCCGCGTTTTTTCTCTGCTTCAATGCGATCTAAAATGCCTTGTTTTTCACTTTCATCCAGCGCGTAAAATACTTCTTTACCCACATCGATACGGAATAGTGGCGGCATAGCGACATAGACATGTCCTCGTTCCACTAAAGAACGGAAATGTTTCACAAACAGCGCACACAACAAGGTGGCAATGTGCAAACCATCCGAATCGGCATCCGCAAGGATACAAATCTTACCGTAACGCAAGCCCGATAAGTCATCACTATCAGGATCTATACCCAACGCCACGGAAATATCGTGGATCTCTTGAGAGGCAAGCACTTGCGATGAATCGACTTCCCACGAATTTAAAATCTTACCACGCAGTGGCATGATCGCTTGAAATTCTCGATCGCGGGCTTGTTTGGCTGAACCACCTGCTGAATCACCCTCGACTAAAAACAGCTCTGAGCGGGTGGTGTCTTGCCCGGAGCAATCAGTCAATTTACCCGGTAGCGCTGGGCCTTGTGTGACCTTTTTGCGCGCCACTTTTTTGGTTTGACGCAAGCGTTTTTGGGCATTGGCAATACACATTTCAGCCAATAGCTCGGCGACATCCGTGTGTTGGTTTAACCACAAGCTAAACGAGTCTTTGACTACGCCTGAGACAAAGGCAGAGGCTTGGCGAGACGACAAACGCTCTTTGGTTTGTCCAGCAAATTGTGGATCTTGCATCTTAGTCGACAAAATATAGCAACAGCGATCCCAGATATCATCCGGTGTGAGTTTGACCCCACGTGGCATGAGATTTCTAAATTCACAAAATTCTCGCATCGACTCTAGAAGGCCTTGACGCAAACCATTCACATGTGTGCCACCTTGCGCAGTGGGAATGAGGTTCACATAACTTTCAGTGACCATATCGCCACCCTCTGGCAACCAAATCACCGCCCAATCAGCGGCTTCACCATTACCAGAAAACTGCCCGACAAAAGGTTCGTCACTGGGGATTTTTTCGGCGTCGGCAACGGCTTGCATCAGATAATCACGTAAGCCATCCTCGTAATACCACTCGGTCGTTTCTTTGGCTACTTTGTTGTCAAAGCGAATCCGTAAACCTGGGCACAATACGGCTTTAGCTCTTAGGACATGATGTAACTGTCTGACCGAGAACCTTTCTGAATCAAAATAACGACCATCAGGCCAAAAGTGCACACTCGTACCGGTGTTGCGCTGACCACAGGTATCAATGACCTGCAAATCTTCGATCTTTTCGCCATCGGCGAACACGATTTGATAGACCTGAGCATCGCGTCGAATTTTGACTTCAACACGCTTGGATAAGGCATTGACCACCGATATCCCTACCCCGTGCAAACCACCGGAAAACTCATAGTTTTTATTCGAGAATTTACCACCAGCATGCAGTTTGGTCATGATTAACTCTACCCCTGATATCCCCTCTTCAGGGTGAATATCAACGGGCATTCCACGTCCATCATCAATGACTTCAAGAGAGTTATCTTCGTGTAAAATGACTTTGATTGAACTGGCATGGCCCGCCAACGCCTCATCCACGGAGTTGTCGATAACTTCTTGACTCAAATGGTTAGGGCGGGTGGTGTCGGTATACATCCCTGGTCGACGTTTGACAGGCTCCAAGCCATTGAGAACTTCAATTGCGTCTGCGGTATATTGATTCGACATAATATTTATACTTATTGTTGTGTGTGGTATCGACCGACGACTAGTCTAACTAGGACGACACTATGTTATCTCGATATTAGCAAGTGTCTTCACAATGAGCAATTACAGCGCTTTATGGACTGAGAAAAAAGTCTAATATCGCGGGTAATTTTTGGGGGAAATCTGGATAAGCGTGATCATTGCCTTGTGTTACGTGACATTCACTGTCTTGATACAAAGCCAGTGCCGCACGATAATCCAATACCTCATCGGCATCCCCAAGATACACCTGTACATTTTTTGGTCGCTTAACTCCATGAAGTACATGCTGTTCGATGCTGCTGATATCACTTTCATCCAAACAGAACTGTTCGTTGGTATAAGGGTTCGTGTGTTCGCCTATGTAATCTGGAAATAATAAATGAGGTGCAACCGCAGGGTTGATCAAGGCTGCTTTGACATCGTATTTTTCGGCAAAGATCCCTGCAAGAAATCCCCCCATTGAACTCCCAATGATACCTATTGGTGTAGAGGGTAACGACTTGAATGCCTGTTCTGCTTGCTCTACAGCAACGTGTGGTACACCTGATAACAGGGGGGTATGCACGTGTATATGAGGGTAATGTTCGGCGACAAAGGTCTTGGTCTGTTTAGCTTTTAGCGATGTAGGAGAGCTTAAAAAACCATGAAGATAAAGTAGATGCACCGCTATGTCCCTTAATGACAGCCATCAAGCTGAGCATACCCAAGCTAATTACATGGCCATATTTTCTTGCCAATGCAGGCAAAATGTCAACCACTCCGCCAGAAATACATTAACCATAAACTTTTCATTTTTTTGATGCATGTGTAAGTTAGGATAGTCATAGCTTGCTTTGATCTGACCTACATTTTGACAACTCATAACCTCAGCACTTCGCGCATCGTGATACATACGAACCGTCATAATGGGTTTGAGATAACTCGGTAACTGGGTTGCGAGCTGTTGCATTGTCAACGTTGTGGTATAACGTGCGCTCTCAGTGATTTGTAAACGATAACTCAGTGCTTCACCCACACAAAAATCATACGTCAAATCGACTTCGTCCACTTCAGGGAGAAGCTTCATTAATTTGCCGTAGTTGTGCTCACCCATCGCTAACAAGCTAGCGAGATGGGGCACATATTTTTTATTGTGAAGCTGTTTCACTGTCTCATAATCTCAATTTATCTTAAATTTTTCACACTCATCTCAATGGTTATCCATTACTTTTTCAAAGATAAAAACAGCACTATTTAAGTATCAATATTGCGGTATTTAGTTTCATGCAAAAAGAAATGTTGAAGCAGTATTATAGCCGCAGCATTATCTATCACGCCAGTTTCTAACCATTTTTTTGCTTCGCAGCGAGGCACACGTAATACTTTAATATCTTCAGACTCACTCTCTACACCATGTATTCCATCAGCTTGGGTACTGTCAGTTTTGGCAATGAAACAGCGCAGTCGCTCGGTTGTACCACCTGGGCTAGATAGGTAAGAGCACACTTCGACCACATCATAGAGTGCAATGCCGGCTTCTTCTTCTGCTTCCTTGTGGCAAACAACTTCAGCATCAAACCCCGGGTCAATCATGCCCGCAATCACTTCAACCAACCACGGCGAATCACTGGTGGCCATCGCGCCAAGTCGAAACTGTTGAATCAACACAAATTCGTCAGTCACAGGATCATAAGGTAGCAACGCAACAGCATGACCTCGTTCAAACATTTCACGTACGATTGGTTTGCTCCACCCTCCAGCAAACAGTTTGTGCTGTAAGGTATATTGCTCCATTTTAAAAAAACCGGAGTACAAGGTGTGTTGCTGGGTAATATTGACGTGTTCATGCGTGAACTTTGTCAACAATGCGGTGTTTTTTTGGGGGGGTGTTGGCATCTTGTTTCCATTACAATAATAATCAGCTACAAGGCTTACATTCTGTTACATATCAAGGCAGAATGAAACGACTCGCAGGTTTCAATGTGACTTAGATTTACATACACTCTACCCTAACGCAATTTGTTACTCGAATTTATAGGCAGCAATATGAAAAAAACACTGTTAAGTGTACTGATTGGTATAGGTTTTACAGGCTCAGTTTGTGCAGATGACTTGTCTAGCATTTACACACAAGCTCTTGCTAAGGACCCCGTCGTCAATCGTGCTAAGGCATTGCGGGACACAGCCTACACCGGTATCAAACTCTCACGCGCCTCACTACTGCCACAAATTTCTGGCAGTATTGGCTACACCCTATCTGATTCAGAAAGCCCAACCGGCCCTAATACTGTTGCATCGACTGATTCGGATAGCTTAAATTACCGGATTGGTTTGAGTATGTCGTTATACGACCACGCAAACTGGGTCGGTTTAGACCGTGCAGAAAAAGTCGCACAACAATCAGAGGCGAATTATTCTGCGACTTTGCAAAATCTGATCGTACGCGTCACCAATGCCTATTTGAATATTCTGCGCGCCCAAGATGATGTGGAATTTGTGCAAGCTGAAAAGCGCGCCATTGAACGTCAGTTAGAACAAACTAAGCAGCGTTTTGAAGTAGGCTTAACCGCCATCACCGACGTCCATGAAGCCCAAGCAAATTTTGATACCACTGTAGCGCGCGAAATCGTAGCGCAAAATGTGTTGGAACTACGCAAAGAACAACTGCGTGAAATCACCGGCAAGTACTACAACAACATCAATGTACTCAACACCGATACCTTTTCTGCTACTGCGCCTGCGCCGAATAACGTAGACGCATGGCTGAGTTTGGCAGAGCAAAGTAATTTGGAACTGCAAGCCGCTCGTTTTGCCGTTGATATTGCTAAAGAAGATATCGCCGGTGCAGATGCTCGCCACCTTCCGACGCTTGGCTTATCGGGTTCTTTGACGGGATCTGACGTCACAAGTAATGAGATTGACCTAGCTCGTACTAATTCAAGCAGCATAGGCATTAGTTTGAATGTGCCTATCTTCTCTGGCTTTGCCACCGAAGCTGGCGCCGAACAAGCACGTGCCAGATATGTTGCAGAAAGCGAAACGCTTGAACAAACCTATCGTGCGACCGTCCTACAAGTGCGCAATGGATTTAATGATATCCGCGCGAACATGTCGACTATCAAAGCTTTCGAGCAAGCCGTTATCTCTGCTGAATCTGCATTGAGAGCCACAGAAGCCGGATTTGATGTCGGTACGCGAACTATTGTAGATGTGTTGAACAGCACTCGTAATGTGTTTAACGCTCGAAAAAATTTGGCTAACGCACGTTATGATTTTATTACGGCGGTGATCAGTTTAAAACGCGCAGCGGGCACACTGACGGTTGCAGATTTGGAAGCGATCAATCAGGGACTGATACCTGCCACAACCAATTCATAAATAACACGATATACGTCAATAAAAAACCTCTGTACTGTCGCCAGTCAGAGGTTTTTTAGTTGTTGCTCCAAGCTTAGAATGCAATGGAAAAATTAATCAGATAGTTTTTTTTCCCAAAACTCAGCTGCCCCCATCTTGGGGTCAAGTTGATAAGTCGCATAACCCTTCTTACTGTAGACTCGTTTAGCTGCTTCATTACCTTGCAGAACCTCTAAGGTCAGCTTGCAGGCACCTCTCGCTCGCGCCTCTGACTCTATGAAATCCAACATTGCCAAGCCAATTCCACGACCGCGATATTCGGGCAAAACCACCATATCATGTATATTAAACAATGTAGCGCAAGCAAACGTTGAAAACCCTTCAAAGCAGTTAGCTAAACCCACAGGTTTACCATCCACATAGGCCAAAATTGAAAATGCGAATGGTCGCAGTGCCAATTCGCCAATCAAACATTGCTTCGTGTTTTCTGGTAAAGGAGTACCACCACCCATAGGGTCGAGTGCATACTCTGACAATAGTGCTAAGATCGCTGCTGCATGCTGCGGGTTGTTATAATCAGCCCTAATAAGTTCCATAAGTATCTTCTTGTGTTAATTAGCATGAAATGTAACTTCAGTCTCAAAATCACATTAAGAATGTAACTTATAAATAAGCTATCCATTTTGGTCTGTCTCAAAAAACCAAATAAGCTTTGTACTTCTTTTCAATAATTTTATTAGCCACAAAACTAGCATTTTCAAGACCAACGAGAATTTTAGCATGACCTGCTGTTAATTTTTGACCTTCAATTAACTTTATTACGTCACTAGGTAAAGTTAAAAGTCGC
>JBEVCF010000028.1:0-20030 GCA_040514355.1 Glaciecola sp. | reverse complement strand
CTCAAACAATTTATTAGTATAGAGCCTTAGGAGGCTTTTTTCATTATACTTTTGTTTAGTTCTTTGATCCTTGTCAATTATTTTTACTGCGCTATTTTATGAAAAAACAACCACAACGATATTCTTACATAGCTTATCGGCCCATTTGCGCTTATAATTACATCTAACGCATTTTGCGATTTGATTTAACGCGCGATTAGATACGTGCAACCGCTCTATACCAATCAGGACTCTGCATGACCGACACTGTCGACTTGACTTTTAAAGACCTCAACTTACCCGCTGAAATATTACAAGCTCTAGAGAAAGTAGGTTACGAAAAACCCTCCCCCATCCAAGCGGAAAGTATTCCCTTGATCCTAGAAGGACACGACTTGCTCGGCCAAGCCCAAACGGGTACTGGCAAAACTGCAGCGTTCGCACTACCTATGCTAGCCAACATTGATGTTGAAGAAAACTACCCTCAGTTACTGGTCCTCGCGCCCACGCGTGAGTTAGCTATTCAAGTGGCTGAGGCTTTCCAGGTCTATGCGAGTTTCTCCAAGAAAATCCGCGTGTTACCGATTTATGGTGGTCAGTCTTACGACAACCAAATTCGCCAACTCAAACGCGGCGTGCAAGTGGTGGTGGGTACTCCGGGTCGCGTGATTGACCACATCAAACGCAAAACATTAAAACTTGACCGTTTGCGCTTCTTGGTTCTGGATGAAGCGGATGAGATGTTGCGCATGGGTTTCATTGATGATGTTGAGCACATTTTGTCACACGCGCCAGAAGAGCGTCAGACAGCGTTGTTCTCTGCGACCATGCCGGGACCGATCAAGAAAATCACACAAAACTACTTAAACGATCCTAAGCACGTCAAAATCGCTGCCAAGGTGACAACCGCATCCACCATTCGTCAGCGTTACTGCCAGATTGCAGGACATCACAAGCTAGAAGCGTTGACTCGCATCATGGAAGTCGAAGATTTTGATGGCGTGATTATTTTTGTACGCACCAAAACCGCAACGATTGAATTATCAGAAAAATTGTCTGCGCGTGGATTTGATGTCGAGCCGTTAAACGGTGACATTCCTCAAGCGGCGCGTGAACGCACGGTAGAACGTTTGAAAAAAGGCAGTATTGATATCTTAGTCGCTACCGATGTCGTTGCGCGCGGCCTTGATGTTGAGCGAGTCAGCCACGTGATCAACTTTGATATCCCTTACGATACAGAATCCTACGTACACCGCATTGGTCGGACTGGTCGAGCAGGACGCCAAGGCGATGCGATCTTATTTATCTCGCACCGTGAAAAGCGCTTATTGTTCCAAATCGAAAAAGCGACCAAGCAAACGATTGAGAAGATGGACATCCCGAGCATTTCTCAGTTGAATGAATCGCGTTTAGTACGTTTTAAAGAATCGGTCGTTGAAGCTTTGAGTGATGATTCACTTGAGCAATTACTACCTATCATCGAAACGATCCAAACTGAGACCGAAGCGTCTCCTGAGATTTTGATGGCAGCCTTGGCCAAACTAGCCCAAGGTGATGAGCCGCTTATTCTCAAAGAAGGTGACCGTCCTGACTTGAATGCCAAACCTGAATATCGTGAACGCAATGACCGCGGTGGTCGAGATCGCGGCCCACGTGAGCGTGGTGACCGAGGTCCCCGTGGCGAGCGCAAGCCACGTGAGCGTTCACAGCCAGAAGCAGGTATGCAACGCTTCCGCATCGAAGTCGGTCATGCACACAAAGTCAAACCAGGTAATATTGTTGGTGCGATTGCCAATGAAGCCAATATCAGCTCCAAGCACATTGGTGCGATTGAGATTTACGATACGTTTACCACGGTGGACTTACCCAAAGGCTTGCCAGAAGAAACACGGGCGCACTTGCAAGGCACTCGTGTGGCTGGTCAACGCCTAGCAATTCGCGAATGGAGCGATAAGCCACCGGCGCGTCGTGATAGTCCTTTCAAAGGCGAACGTACTGACAAAGGTCGCGGCAAAAAAGATGGCAAAAGCCAGAAGCGCAAGCCCAAGAAAGACTAACGAGTTGTTGTTATGCAGTACTTTCCCGTATTTTTAAAGGCTCAGTCCCTCAAAGTATTAGTCGTTGGCGCCGGTGAAGTCGGCGCTCGCAAACTGGAACTGATTTTAAAAACGCCCGCCCAAGTCACGGTTGTATCCCCATGGGCGTGTGATACGGTGAAAGAGTTAGTCGCTAAACATGCGCTAACTTTGCATGAACGCAAGTTTGAAGATAGTGATATCGACGGGTTTAATCTCGTGTTTGTCGCCACCGATGACAGTGCAGTCAATGCCCATATTCACGCTTTGGCGACGTCCAAAAACATATTGGTCAACGTCGTGGATAACACCCCTTTGTGCGAATTCATTACGCCGTCGATTGTCGATCGCTCACCGGTCATTATTGCGATGGCCAGTGGCGGTGTAGCGCCAGTTTTGTTGCGGTATTTGCGCCAAAAACTGGAAAGTGTTATCCCCACCAAGACCAAATTACTCGGTGAATTTAGTCAAAAGTATCGCGATTTAGTCAAACGCAAATTAAGCTCTGTGACCCAGCGACGCTATTTTTGGGAGTCTGTATTTGATGGCAATATCGCAGAAGACATCTTGCAGGGCAACGACGCCAAAGCAAAAGCTGATTTTGAGACAGCGCTAGATGCTTATGCCGCGGATCAAACGGTGACTGGGGAAGTGTATTTAGTCGGTGCGGGTCCAGGTGATCCTGACTTATTGACGTTTAGAGCCTTGCGCCTGATGCAAAAAGCCGATGTGGTGGTATTTGACCGTCTCGTGTCGCCAGAGATCGTCGAATTAGTCCGCCGTGACGCCGAAAAAATCTACGTTGGCAAAGCTAAATCCAAGCACACCATCCCCCAATCTGAAATCAATCAGCTATTAGTGGATCAAGCCAAGGCAGGCAACCGTGTGGTACGCCTCAAGGGCGGCGACCCCTTTATTTTTGGCCGTGGCGGTGAAGAGCTCGAAACCCTAGTAGAACACAATATTCCCTTCCAGGTGGTACCAGCCGTGACGGCTGCTAGCGGCGCGGCTTCATATGCAGGCATTCCACTGACACATCGCGACCACGCCCAATCGGTGGTGTTTGCCACAGGACATTTGCGCGATGACTCCATTGATTTGAACTGGCCAGCACTGGTCAATACTCAGCAAACAGTGGTGTTTTATATGGGGATGACGGGTTTGTCTATAATCAGTCGTGAGTTAATTGCGCATGGTATGTCGCCCGATATGCCCGTTGCGATTGTAGCCTCGGCAACCCTTCCTCATCAGCACGTACTAACAGGTACCTTAAGCGATATCAATGACAAGGTAGAACAAAGCGATATCAAGCCACCGGCCTTGATCATTGTCGGAACCGTGGTCACATTACACGACTCGTTAAATTGGTACCAAGGCGCATCCGCAAATCAAAACGCTTGATATGGTTTAGGCTTATATTTTTGCAACATGTTGACTTTTAGTCAGAAGACGCATTACATGGCAGTACCTTTTTGCTTGATGAGTTGCACAAATGCATGCATTATTTACTCACAGGAGGATCAAGCCTCATTGAATGTATTGGTGTGAGATCGGCCTCACAGAGCCAGCCTTTACTTTCACAGTCCCTACAACAATAACAAAGAGAAACGACTTGGCGACATCAATCCTGCAGCAACTTCGCACTTACCGAGACAAACGCTTAATGGCGATTTTTTGTCTGGGTATGGCCAGTGGATTTCCCTGGGTCTTGATTGGATCGGCTTTGAGCGCTTGGCTCAAAGAAGAAGGCTTGAGTCGCAGTGCAATTGGCCTGTTTGGGGTCATTTTTGTTGCCTATTCCATCAACTTTCTCTGGTCTCCCCTACTCGACAGACTCAAACCTCTGTGCTTGACCCAGCGCCGAGGCTGGATCTTCCAAACGCAAGTCTGCATTATTGCTTTAGCGTTTGTTATGAGTCTATTAGCGATCCCCGACCAGCTCTATTGGATGGCCGTAGTCGGACTCGGCATTGCGATTGCCTCAGCCACGCAAGACATCGCTATTGATGCTTATCGGGTCGATGCCATAGCTGTGCATGAGCGCGAGACATTATCAGGTGCCTCCGCGATGGCTACAGCAGGTTGGTGGACAGGATATGGCGGGCTAGGCGCCATCCCGTTTTTCTTAATCGACCATCCTGCGTTTACTTGGTCTGACATTTATTTAGTCATGGCAGGGGTTATGTTGGCTTTAGCGACAACGGTATGGTGGATAGAAGAACCCAACACCAATCGCAGTGAGTACCAACAAGCTGCCCAAGCCAATTATCTCTATGCGTTATCAGGTAAATCTGGTCAAGCTCCCACATTATTTCAACAAGGCTCTGCATGGCTTGCCGTTACGTTAATTGAGCCTTTTCGTGAATTTTTTAATCGCAATGGCGTAAAACTCGCCTTATCCATCTTATTGTTTATCTTCTTGTTCAAGATTGGAGAGGCCTTCTTGGGACGCATGTCGATTGTGTTTTACAAGGAGGTCGGCTTTAGTAATTCAGATATTGGCACCTATTCAAAGTTACTAAACTGGTGGGTCACGATTGTTTTTGCCATCATCGGTGGGATGGTTAATATGCGCTATGGGATCTACCGCGGACTGCTCCTTGGCGGCATTGCCATGGCTAGTTCTAATTTAATGTTTTCAGCGATGGCGCTAGTAGGTCCTAACAAAGCGTTGTTTGCTGCAACCGTATTCGTTGATGGTTTTACGGCGGCGTGGAGCTCTGTTGCCATGGTGGCATTTATTTCACTGCTGTGTAATCGCGCGTTTAGTGCGACTCAATACGCCCTGATGGCCTCGATTGGAGTGTTAGGGCGAACCTTGCTCGCCTCGTACTCTGGTTTCATTGTGGATGGTTTGGACGGAAACTGGGCGCTCTTCTTTGCCCTAACTGCCTTGATGGTGCTGCCGAGCTTGGCGTTTTTGTACTATATCCGAGAAGATATTCAACGCTTAGAAACACAAGCAACGCAGTAAATTTTACAAGCCAGAACGTTCAATTCAACCAGAACAGCCACGAGCAATGGAGTTTGTGGCTGTTGTAACTGGTCAAATATTAATACGGAATAAACTCTTTATCATCCCCTGGGATCGTCGGAAAACGCCCCGCTCGCCAATCCGCCTTGGCCTGCGCCATACGTGCTTTGGAATAAGCCACAAAATTCCATTCCAACATAGGCTCTGATGGTAAAGGCTCGCCACCGAGCACAATACAACGTACATATTGGGTCGCCTCAATCACTTCATCTTCCTCAAGTAGCACGAAGTCATGTTGCCCGTAGACGTGCTCGCCAATCTTACATTCCCCTGCAATGATATACACGGCAGTTTCAGCCTCAGCAAAAGGAGCTGCGAGCGTTTCACCTGCCGCTAACATCGCATCGACATAAAACAAAGGCGAATGGGTTTTAAACGGCGCCGACATACCATAGGCATCCCCTGCCACAAGACGTAATTGTGTACCTTCGTAGATATGGTGTGGCAATTGTGATTTTTTGACATGCGCAAAGTCAGGTTCTATCTCGGCCTTGTGTTCAGGTAACGCTATCCAACATTGCAAACCATCTATGTGATGCGGTTTGGCTTTGACTTCGAAGGTCTCGCGCTCTGAGTGAACAATGCCTTTGCCTGCCGTCATCCAGTTGAGATCGCCAGGATGGATCTCAAGGTGATTGCCCAACGAATCGCGATGTAAAATACTGCCTTCAAATAAATAGGTCAGTGTGGATAAACCAATATGCGGGTGAGGCCGTACATTGATCCCACTACCAGCTGGGAAATCACCTGGCCCCATGTGATCAAAGAACACAAATGGACCCACGCGTCGTTTCTCTGGGTTAGGTAGGATGCGTTTGACGTATAAGCCACCGATGTCGTGTTGTTTTGCCGATAAGCGCGTTGCCATAGTCACCTCAAAATGTGTTTTTTATATATTAGCTCATACGTAAGAAAGGTCGAGTGCGTTTTTTGGGGTATAAAATTCGATTTAGTAGAACGGTTTAGAGGTCAAAATAATTCTACTTTATCGAACATTAGTAGCGAAATATTGCAATTTAATTTTGCATTTTCGATATTATACTACGTGTCATAGTCTGGTATTTCCCAGTTACCCACAACTCACTATTTAAGGAAAGAGTTATGAAAAATGTATTAATTGTTGATAGTTCACTTCATGGTGCGGCTGGTAACTCTTCACAGCTTACAGCACATGTAAAATCTTTATTAGAAGGTAAAGCGCAGATTACCCATATCGACCTCAGCCAAGATGATAATGCCCATCTAACCGGGGCTGAGATGGGCACTTGGATGACAGACCCTGCCGAGCGTAGCGAAGCACAAGCGGCGCTAGCGAAAGTATCTGATACGTATGTTGCACAAGTACAAGCAGCCGATACCATTGTATTGGGTGTCCCAATGTATAACTTTGGCGTACCGTCTGCACTTAAAGCATGGATTGACCGCATCGCTCGAGCAGGTGTCACGTTCAAATACACCGATACTGGCCCAGTAGGCTTGTTAAGCGATAAGAAAATCATTGTCGCAGCCGCGCGTGGTGGCATGTACGCGGGTACGCCAGCAGATACACAAACCCCTTATTTAACGTCGTTTTTCAACTTCTTGGGTTTAACCGATATTGAGTTTGTGTATGCAGAAGGCCTAGCAATGGGTGATGCAGACACACCTATGAATGCGGCAAAAGAAAAACTAGCAACCTTAGTCAATTAATTCCTACTTCTCCCACAAGTAGTTATTGTTAACACCCACTAGTACAAGTGGGTGTTTTTTTATTGATACCGTTCAAACCAATCCACAATCCGCTCAATCCGCTCGACTAAATTGGTAGGCTTTCCCGACCGCGATAACGAATGCGTTTCACCTTTAAAAATCACCATCTCCACCGGCACATCATTCGCTTTGAGCGCATAAAACCACTCTTGCCCTTGCCCAAGTGGTGTGATCATATCGGCATCACTATGAATAATCAGCGTCGGAGTTTGGACTTTATTGGCAAACTGTAAGGGAGAACGATCCCAGTAATAAGCAAAATTCGTCCAAAGATCCCCGCCAAACTCTTTGGTCATCATATCAGGCGTAAATTCTTGTGTACCCGCTTCAGATATCCATGAGCTCACACTGCGTTGGGTGACTGCAGCTTTGAACCGGTCGGTTTTGGTCGTTATCCAGTTTGTTAAAAAGCCGCCATGACTGCCACCTGTGACATACAAGCGCTTTGGATCAATCCACGGGTTTTGCGCCAAGACCACATCCAAAAATTGCATGTTATCTTCGTAGTCTGCACCACCATAATCCAAACGCACTGCTTGGCTATGCACGATCCCATAACCCGTACTACCACGATAATTCACATAAGCCACTGCATAGCCTTTGGCGGCATATATTTGGTTTTCATGAAACCACTGATGCCCCCACATACCACCTGGCCCGCCTTTGATATTTAGGATCAGCGGATAAGTTTGGTCAGACTCAAAACCCACAGGACGGTGCACAAAGCCCTGCACTTGCATGTTTTTCTCATTCGTAAACCATAGCTCGTGCGCTGGCGATAGGTGCTTATTTTCGAGTAATGCATGATTAAAACGAGTGATTTGGGTCAGCGAGCGATCACTAAGATCAAAACGATACAGTTCCGGCAGCTCGGTGGCGCTTTCTATCGTGAACACAGCACTTGTGGTTGTGGTTGCTCCTGCTACAAGCGCAGCGTTGCGGATACTGTACTGCCCACGTGCTTTACCATCTTGTCCTTGAATGTCTTGCTTTTGATTGCTTTTTTGAACAGGTATTGGTTCCACTTTCCCCGATGCCACATCGACGCTAAACAGACGATTAGCCCCTGCATCTTGAGTCACAAAAAACAACGTTTTACTATCTGCTGACCACATAGCTTGCGTTACATTGCGATCAAAGTCTGCGGTAAGGACTTGAATAGTCTTGTCTTCAAAGTTTGCAATTACCAATTCCGACTGCGCATAAGTATCCTCTCTTTGAATATACACATAGTCGCGATGATTTGGCGCTAGCACTAGATTGGATTGAATCGCAGGCCCGGTTTGCAATGGCACGATTGTCTGCTTGGCAATATCCAATGCAAAAATATCACTGTCATCGTTACCGGTATACTCCAAGCCATTTTTGATTGCATCAAAATACACAGTCTGCCCATCGTGGCTCAGCGCCGGATTACGCACATTCCAATCCGCGCCAGAAGTTAACTGCGTCAATGCTTGCGATTCAATATCAAACAAAAACAAATGCTGGCGTTTATCATCCAAATAACCACTGCCATTGCGGATATAACGCGGTTTAGTCACGACCACAATATCGGGTTCCGCGCGCGAGGAAGCTGGCTCTGCATGCGTTTTACTGTCAGAATCTTCGTCAGTACTTTTGTCGGGAATTTTAGGACTGACATTCAACGTCAATAGCATCTGTTTAGCATCCTGCATCCACATAAAGCTCGATATTGACTCATCCAAAAAGGTAATCTGTCGCGCTTCACCACCGTTACTGGGTATCACAAAAATTTGCGGAGATTGTGCAGCAGCATCAGAGCCTGCTAAACGCATAAACGCAATCTGTTTACCATTTGGCGACCAACGAGGGGAATAATCATTTGTGCCGTGTGTAAATGGCATCACGTCACCATCTAGCGTTGCTTTATATAGCTGGGTATCGCGACCACTGGCATCGTCATTTACCGTAGTTTTGACAAATAAAACATCACCGTTGGCGGGTGAAACTTGCGTGTCGGATAAAAATACAAAATCGAAATAATCGGTAGGAACAAGGCCGCGTTTTGCATCAGAGTGGATAGTTGCTGATTTTGCATGGAGTATATTACTGCTAGCCAGCAGTAACACCACGGCACATGAAGTGATTATTGATTTGATCATCTTATTATCCTGTGAGTTATACCACAACAGTATGTTATTGATATTTAGTATAATTGCCAAGCAGAGCCGGTAAATATCTCACAGTAATCTAGTAACAACCCGTATCAAACTCACCTAAAGTCAAGTCCCATCGATAATACTTGGGATAGTTTCTTTTTAAGTCCAGAAAATGTCACTGAGGATTTTATGAATGACAGAGGAAATCAACCACTTCAAGAGCGTGAATCTTTCGATGATTAAATATTTATTAGATACCAACATTTGTATTTATATCATCAAACAGCTGCGCGACTACCCATGAAGTTTGATTAATCGGATTACACCGCAAACGGATAGGCTATCGCCTCGTGACACTCATAGCCCTCAACCGTAAAGTCATCCCGTGTCACCCACGTTTCAACGTCTTCTAAGGTTTTGATCTCAGGGTTGATATGTAATTTGGGTGCGGGGAACGGCTCGCGCTTGAGCTGGACATCACGCATTAGCTCAAGTTGGTCCTCATAGATATGGGCGTTGACGATTTTATGGTAGGCCTTACCAGGTTGATGACCGGTAATTTGCGCCATCAGTGCGAGTAAAACAAACACCTGCACTTGGTTAAAGTTGATCCCCAACGGCACATCAGCGCTGCGCTGCATACTATTGAGATAAAGCTTACCGCCTAACAATGAAAAATGATGCGTGTGCATACAAGGACGCAAACAGCCCATGTCAAACTCACCAGGATTGTAAAAGGTGAGGATTTCGCCACGATCATCCACGCCGTTTTTGAGATCATCCACAATCTTGCGCAGCTGGTCTAACGTACTGCCATCAGGTTTTTGCCAACGACGCCCTTGCACTCCATAAACCCGTCCCATGTCATCTTCACCCTTGCGGTGAGGATTGTTCAACCACGCTTGGTTTTCATTGGCGTTCGCATTCCATGTGTTACAGCCAATGGCGCGAAAGTCCGCGGCGTTATCATAGCCACGTAAGTAACCTAACAATTCTGCAATCGCTGCTTTGTAAAAACTTTTACGCGTAGTGACTAATGGAAACTCGTTACCCGCAACATCATATTCCAAATCAGCATTGATCAAAGTCAGACAGCGTTTGCCTGTGCGTTCGTTATATACCCACTCACCCTCATCAATAATGCGTTGGCATAGATCTTCATACTGTCTCATAGTGACCTCTTATTATTTTGCAGGAACGGTTGTAGATTTGGCGCGATAGAGTAAAAACACACCCAGTAACACCATGGGCATACTCAAATATTGACCTTGGCTCAAACCTGTTGCATACAACCCAAGGTGGGCATCTGGTTCGCGGAAAAACTCGACAACAAAGCGGAATACGCCATAGCACAACAAGAACATGCCCCCTACGGCACCCGTTGCTCGCGGCTTCTTGGAATACAACCAAATGATGGTGAACAGTGCGACACCTTCCAATGCGAATTGATAAATTTGCGAAGGATGACGAGGTAAATATCCCGCTGCCGGGAAAATAATCCCCCAGGGCACCTCGGTTGTCCGTCCCCACAGCTCCGCATTGAGAAAATTGCCGATCCGGCCAGCACCTAAACCGATTGGGACCAAGGGCGCTACAAAATCCCCTACCGCTAGGAAAGTTGAGCCCTTTTTGCGAGCAAAATACCAAATCGCAATCAAGACACCGAGTAACCCGCCGTGAAAGGACATCCCCCCTTCCCAAATCCGGAACAAATACAGAGGGTCAGAGAGAAAACGAGAAAAGTTATAAAACAGCACATACCCCACGCGGCCACCAAGGATGACGCCCATAAAGCCCCAGAACAACAAGTCACTGAGATCTTCTTCGCTCCATTTGGTTCTGGATAAACGCGATTTGGCCAGATAATACGCTGCAATAAACCCCACCAGATACATCAAACCATACCAACGCACCGCCAAGGGACCGATTTCGATGAGTACCGGATCAATCCCACTAAAAACCCAATGTGTTGACGAGCTAAGCGTATCGTTCATGTCGTTTGATAACCGTGTTGTCTTATTTGCAAATAAGGTATCTATTATGATTTTGATTATACATAAGTGTGTTGGGTTTGTAACAGCCAGTCACAAAATCCCTTCTTTATAAGTCCAGCAACATGCGCACACTCACTAGCACTAAAAGCATCGCAAAAATACGCTTTAATTTCACCGTATCCAAGGTTTGTCCGTACTTTGCACCAACCGGTGCAGTCAATACCGATGTAACGACAATTCCCATTGCTGCTGGTAGATACACATACCCCAACGCATACTCGGGTAGAGTGGGTACTGACCAACCTGTATACACAAAATTAGCGGTGCCAAACACGGCTATCACCAAGCCACTGAATGCGGCACAGCCAATGGCTTTGTGAATATCAACATTAAACAGGACCAAGGCTGGGACTAAGATCGCGCCGCCACCAATCCCCATCAAAGCGGACACAAAACCGGTAAATAACCCCACCACTAACAAAATCACTGGTGTGTAGGTCGTATCAGAGGCTTTTTTCTTGCCAAACATCATTTGCAGGGCGACCAGAATAACCAATACCGCGAACGTTCCTTTGAGAACACGTCCGTCTAATACACTTGCGGTCTGGGCACCTAGCGTCGCACCTAGCGCAATGCCGATCCCGCAATACAAAATAATATCGCGTTGCAAATTACCCAATTTGAAATGAGCCCGCGATGATGATAAGCCGGTTAAAATAATGGTTGCTAAGGAAGTGGCTATCGCAATGGTGATGGCGTCAAAGGGCGAAATATCTAAAACGTGACTCAACAAGTAAGTGAGTACTGGCACTGCGATGAGCCCGCCACCAATGCCTAACATACCTGCAAGCAAACCAATGACAGCACCTAGGGCTAGGCACGCTAAAAAAATAAACCATTCTGGGGACATACTACGCTCCAGCTCGTACCAAACCACCGAGTTGATGTTCTTCCAAGTACTGATCGATACGGGCTTTAATTTGGGCAGGGTCATGCATGTTGATGACCTCACTGAGAAGATGCTGTGCGGAATACAGATGAATACTGCGCAACACCCAATTAATTTTGCGGATATTGTACGCGCTCATACTCAATTTGTCATACCCCATGGCCATCAAGAGGATCGCGCCTGCCGGATCACCCGCTAATTCACCACATACCGTAATCGGTACATGTAACAATTTGGCTTTGTTAACAATATCTTGCAAGACATTGAGTACTGCAGGATGAAAACCATTATAGAGATTTGACACTTTGGGGTTATTGCGATCTACTGCCAATAAATATTGGGTTAAATCGTTGGTGCCGACTGAGAAAAAATCGACTTCTGCCGCTAATTGCGGAATTTGATGCGCCGCCGCGGGCACCTCAATCATGATCCCAATTTGGGGCATCATCAATGTAGTACGATTGTCCGATGATTCATCTCTAACTTCAAAAAAAGCCTGCTTTAGAAGACGTTTAGCTTCTTTTACTTCATTGACGGTGGTGATCATCGGCAACAGGATATGCAAGTTAGTCAGATCCTCACTCGCTCGGATCATGGCTCTTGCTTGTACCAAAAATATCTCAGGCTGGTCAAGCGTCATGCGGATCCCACGCCAACCCAAAAAGGGATTTTCCTCAGTGATAGGAAAATAAGGCAAAGGCTTATCCCCACCGACATCCAAGGTCCGCATGGTAATCTCTTTGTCAGGGTGTGCCTGCAAAATACTGCGATACAACTGAAACTGCTCCTGCTCAGAGGGAAAACCCTCGCGTAGCATAAAGGGGATTTCTGTTCTAAATAGACCCACGCCAGCAATGTTCGGCTTGTCTTGTAAGTCTAAATCTACCGACAAGCCCGCGTTGATCAACAATGATATAGCGTGCTGGTCCTGCGTAATCGTTGGCAGATCAGATTGAGCTTCCATCTTATCGAACAACGCGTGTTCTTCATCGATAAGCGTTTGAAATACCTCTTTTTGGGTAGCACTCGGTGAGATCGTAATGGTACCCGCATAACCATCGATAAAGAGCCACTTCCCTTCTAGAATACCCGGTAGTACCGAGTTGACTCCCATAATTGCAGGTAAACCCATAGCGCGTGCAAGAATGGCGGCATGAGAGTTTTGTGAACCGCGGATAGCGATAATGCCCTGCAGTAATCCGTCTTGATACTCCGCCAGCATCGGTGCGGAAATTTCTTCAGCGACAAGGATAAATGGTGTGTCTGGTGTGAATTGGTCAGGTCTCGCACGCTTAATAATGTTCGCTAGAATACGGTTGGAGAGATCAATAATATCCACCGCCCGTTCTTGCATGTAAGGGTCTTCCATGGCTCTAAAGCGGGCTGCGTAATCTTCAATGACAATTTTCAACGCACTCGGCGCATCCCAGCCGTCTCTGATTTGTGCTTCGACTTCTCGACCGAGACTATTGGCATCGAGTAGTTGGTCATACAGAACAAAAATACCTCTTACATCTTCAGGTAAACTATCATCAAGGCCTGCAGATAATGCCGCTACTTCTGCTTTAGTCTTTTTAACCGCTTGGCGATAAATATCAATATCGTCTCGCAAGCCTCTCGTCTTACGGCTAACAATTTGATCCAAAGTCAGTGCTTGCCTACGGACAAAACCAACCCCCATTGCTAGCCCCGAAGAACCGGCTACCCCGCTGACCTCTTGTGTCCCTGCTGGAAGGGCGTTAGATTCCGAGAGTATCAACTCACCAAGCATGTCCGCATTGGCGATTTCAATGGCAATTTGGGTTGCTAACGTCACCAAAAACGCTTCTTCATCCTCTGAAAAACGACGCATTGCCTGCTGTTGCATCGTCAACACCCCTAGGACCTTGCGCTGATAAATGATAGGCGTGCCTAAAAAAGCATTGTACTGTTCTTCTTTGACTTCGTCGTAGTGTTTGAATCGAGGGTGTTGATGGGCATTTTCGATATTGAGAGGCTCTTCACGTTGCCCCACTAAACCAATTAGACCTTCTGAAAACCCAATTTTGACTTGCCCGATAGCATCTGGTGCCAAGCCATCGGTGGCACGTAACTCAAAATGCTGTTGCTCATAATCCGCGAGATATAGTGAACATGAATCGACTTGCATCGCCTCTTTGACTAATGAAACCAACCTCGCAAGAGCGGGATCTAAACCTGGGATCCGATTGAGTTCCTGAACGATCCGTTTGAGTGTCGTCAACATGTTCACGTAACTTATCCTGAGTAGCGTTTTTTCCGTCTCTGGCGATACCGCTTTTGCCCTGAGTGTTGTTTTTGCATAGTGTTGAGTACCGGTAATAACTCTTTTAATGCGCGGCGATACACTTCGCGTTTAAAGTTCACTACGTTGCGGATCGGATACCAATAACTCACCCAACCCCAATCATCGAACTCAGGATGAGAGGAGTGCAAAACGTTCACCTCTGATTCTGGGCACTTTAAACGCAGCAAAAACCATTTTTGCTTTTGTCCTATGCATACCGGCTCCTGTCCCGACCGAATAAATCGTTTAGGGAGTTTATACCGGATCCAATTGCGCGTGACGCCAAGTACATCGACATCTTTGGGTTGCAGTCCCACTTCTTCGTGCAGCTCTCGATACATTGCCTGTTCAGGGGTTTCCCCCTCATCAATCCCCCCTTGTGGGAATTGCCACGAATGTTGGCCATAGCGTTTGGCCCACATCACTTGTCCTTGTTTGTTACAGATAATGATACCGACATTGGCACGGAATCCTTCCGCATCTATCACTGGGTTACCAATTCGGTGAATATTTAATAAGTTGACATTCTTTCACAAACCTCTATCTTTTCATAGCATTAAGTGAGTGATACTTGGACTTTTATGCAACCTCCTCAGCATCCCCCAGCACATCTTGACGAGCTGCTCGAGCGTGCTCATGCGCTCGCGGGATTACAACTTGGAGAATTGGGACAACTTGCTAAGATCGCTGTACCAGCACACTTCAAACAACACAAGGGATTTACCGGGCAACTGCTCGAGTTATGGCTAGGGGCGACTGCGGGTTCCAAACCTCAGCAAGATTTTCCCGATTTGGGTATAGAACTAAAGACCCTGCCTATTGATCACACAGGCCAAGTATTAGAAACCACCTATGTGTGTTTTGCCCATACTCATATTCCTCTGGGCAGCACGTGGGAAAACAGTGCGGTTCGCAACAAACTTCAGCAGGTGTTATTTATCCCAGTATTAGGTGAACGCGAGATTGCACCTGCACAAAGAATGGTAGGGACGCCTATTTTGTGGCAACCTTCCCCCCAACAAGACGCCATATTGCGTCAAGATTGGGAGGAACTAACGGAATTAATCAGCTTGGGCAGAGTGGCACACATCAACGCGCGCCTTGGGGTTGCTCTGCATATTCGACCCAAAGCCGCAGATGGCAGTGCGCTTACCACTGCGATAGGTGAGGACGGGGAAAGTATTCAAACGCGACCACGTGGGTTTTACTTGCGTAAGACGTTTACCCAACGGATTATCAATGACGCTATGGGACTGTAATAATACCGATATCTACCAGTACGTCTCTGCTCTCATCGCCATACTTCTGGTCATTTCCATGACCCGCAACAAGGCCGTAATTTTATCTTTAGTCCATTGTTGTAACTCGTGTTTGTCGTCAAAATCAGTCTCTGCCAAAACACTTTCCAATAACACCAATGCATTGAGCTCTTCTAAACCCAGTGCTAAGTCTATCCAAGGGGCGCGAAAGGCTTCGCGATCTTCACTAAACAAACTCGCCAGCATGTAACCATTGCGCAAGATCTGACGTAACACGGCTTCGGCTGACAAATACTGTGAAACTGACAATGCCTTGCCAGGGAATGCTTGTAAGACGGTTTGCCAACCTTGTGATAACCAGCCATTGGCGTGCTCAGATACTGGTGCATCAAATGCCGTAGAGGTTGTGCGCCAAGGTCTTGCTAACAGTAAAGCAGCAGTATTGAGTTGGATCTGAGTCGACAGCGTTGAAAAAATCAAACTTTCGGGATCTTGTGCATTTAAGATCCCCTCTTTGCGCCCTTGCAAATAACTCATTAGCGCCTGATCGCGATTCAAGCGCTTACTAAACGGTCCTCTAGGCGAGCGCAGGTAACGTATAGCTTGGATCTCATTTTGCCAATCCCATTTTTGCGACAAAACAATCAACTGTTTGTGCAAGGTCAGTAACTCTTTGCATTGCAGAACGGGCAAATACAAGGAGAAGGCCTGCAATAACATCCTGATCGCTCGCACCATCTCGGTCAGTGCGGCTAATTTATAAGTTTCCATGTATACCGATTGATGATATTGCCAATGTGACAATGCCGATTGCACAGCGGCCGTAAATGCCGCTTCGGTCGAACAGTTACGCTCCAAGGATAAAATATAAGGCAAATGCTTGGATTTGATATGTTTACCATTCGCCAAAGCATAGCCAAACGCCGCTTTAGTTAAATCGTTGACTCTGACTTTTGAGTGCTTGCCAATCTCTAAAGCAAGGTCAAACATTGCGATGGGGTTGCCTTGTTTCAGTTCTAATTCGACTTCGTTGATCGGGCGTTGGTCTTTCTCAGTGGATACATCGCCTACATCAAACACCACTTCAAACACGTTATCAGCATGATCAGTCAAAATATACGTTGTGCGGTGAAAGTGTGTGGTAAATAGGGGTTTGAGTTGATCTTGTATAGCTGGCACATCGAATTCAGGAGGCCAGATATCTTCCGGAAACAGGCGCACATCAACATTAGCCGTGGGTACATCGATATTATACTCAGGGCGCTGATGGAGCCCCCCAACGACCTTGCCCTTTTGTTTTAAAGTTTGTTCGTGATGTTGATTATTGGAACGCACGCGCAAGCCCATTTTATGCTTGCGTAACATTTGGTCTGGGGTATCAAAATACTGATTTTTTAAGGTCGCTTGGCGCAATTCATAGCGCCCTTCGTACTGAGGTAATACGTGTTGTTGGAAACCGCTGAGCGCATCGCCTTGTGCGATCAGCTTTAATTCCACTTCGACGACATCGTCAACTAAATTTTGGGTCATAGATTAATCATCATCGACCAAAGTCATCAACGACGTGTTGCCTCCTGATGCTGTAGTATCGATGCTTATGGTTTTTTCGGTCACTAAACGTTGTATTAGATTATCATTATATTCTGCGGTAATCACGGGCAAAATTGCACCTTCTCGCTGTGCTAACATCGTCGTGATATAAGCACTGCGGTCAGTTTGACTATCCACTACCACGCCAGACAAACCAGCATCCATCAATAAGGCATTCACATGATGCAATTGAGCGACCTGTAATACATTGCTGTCGGTGCCTGTCGCTTGTAACTGCGCTTTAAATTCCAAAGCCTCAGCGTAAAAGACATCGGACACGACTGAAATCACGATATTCCCGGTTGCCAAGGCTGTCACCAAAGACAAGGCCCAGTATTCAAAGCTCACATCTTTGTCACCCAAACACAACAACACGCCGCGCGGCTCATACAGCAGAGTGTTGCTCTCACCTGTTGGTCCGGGTAACACCATGGGCTTGGCCAAGCGTTTTTCAATTTGCAATACCTGCTCGCGACACACGGCCAAAGTGTGCTCTAAATCATCGGCAAAGGTCTGAATGCTTTGCACCGTGGCAATTTTGGCTAAGAGTTGTCGCACCACTGATACGCGGTCATTTAATGACGTCAAGCGCCAAGCTTGGGCGCTCGCCAAGGCTGACTGCATCATAATATTCGCTTCGGTGATCGCGGTACCGGTAGAGGTCAACGCGTGATCAGGTTCGGTCAATGACACATTTTGGGTGGGTTTTGGCGTGGCTTTTTCTTGTAACAAACGTCCTAAGTAATTTGGTCCACCGGCTTTCGGGCCGGTGCCAGATAAGCCTCTGCCGCCAAAAGGTTGCACCCCAACGACCGCGCCAATCATGTTGCGATTGATGTAAATATTACCTGCGCGAGAGAGTTGCGCCAGCGCGGTAGCACGTTCTTCAATCCGAGTGTGGATCCCCATCGTCAAGCCATAGCCTGTCGCATTGACTTGTTCGATGAGCTGTTCAACTGCATCGCCTTTAAAGCGGATCACATGGACACAAGGACCAAACACTTCTTGTTTTAACAGGCTAATGTCGTTGATTTCATACAAACGCGGTGCAAAATAATAGCCTTTCAACTCTTTTGCTAAGCCAACTTCGTGTAGTAGTTTTGCGGTACCTGCTGATATGTGGTTTTGCATATCCGCAACATGCTCCTGCAGTGTGGCAAGTGCGCGTTGGTCAATTACAGGGCCGACATCAGTGGCCAAATCTGCAGGATCGCCCACCACTAATTCATCCATGGCGCCGGTGATCATGCGGATCACGTTATCCGCAATATCGTCTTGTATAAATAAAACTCGCAAGGCCGAGCAGCGCTGTCCAGCACTTTGCATACCTGAGGTGATGACATCATCCACGACTTGCTCTGGTAGTGCAGTAGAATCGACGATCATACAGTTTTGACCGCCGGTTTCGGCAATCAACGGGACTTGTTCAGTGCCGCGTTGTGCCAAAGTTTGTGCTAGCAATGTGCCGGTTTTGGTTGAGCCCGTAAACATCACCGCCCTAATGCGTTCATCCGGCAGTAACACCTCGCCCACAGCAGGACCTGGTGCCACAATGAGTTCACACGCATCATTGGGCAAACCGACCGAACGCATTAAATCTAAGGTGTACTTTGCTATCAAACTAGTTTGTTCTGCTGGTTTAGCCAGTACGGTATTGCCCGTTACTAAAGCTGCGACAACTTGTCCTAAGAAAATCGCCAACGGGAAATTCCATGGACTAATACACAACACCACGCCACGAGATTGTAAGCGCTCGTCTTTAGCCAACTGCAAAGCCTGCACTGCGTAATAGCGACAAAAATCAACTGCTTCGCGAATTTCATCAATCGCATCTTGTGTGACTTTACCCGCTTCTTTGATACACAACCCGATCAGAACATCCATATGACGCTCAAGCGCGTCAGCAATCCGCTCTAAACACGCGGCACGTTCTACCACGGGTTGAGTCGACCACTGTGCAAAACCTGCGTCAACTCGGCCGAGTGCATCAAGCATCTCTGTTGGCGTGGCATATTGCAGGTACCCTACGACTTCATCTGGAGCAGCTGGATTAACCACAGCGACTGTATCTTGTGTTGTTTTATCGTATTGTTCCACCTGGGCTTGCTGTTGCTGCCACCAGTGTTTGACCGCTGTGGCTAGTGGAGTAAGCGCTTGTGTATCCGTGATATCTAAGCCACGGGAATTAACGCGTGCTTCCCCAAATAAATCTTTGGGTAGTGCGATGCGCGGGTTGCGCTTAACCGCCAAACGTTGGGTGCGCTCGACCGGATCAGCTAAGAGCGATTCCACCGGTAAATCGGGATTGACGATGGCATTGACGAAAGAAGAATTCGCGCCATTTTCTAACAGACGACGCACCAAATATGCCAGTAAATCTTCGTGTTCACCTACGGGTGCATACACACGACATTGGATCCCTTCACGGCGGACAACTTGGTCATATAACGAGTCCCCCATGCCATGCAAACATTGAAATTCAAAACTATCATGCGCGCCACCGGCTAATTCGATGATCACCGATGCCGTATACGCATTGTGGGTAGCAAACTGAGGAAAAATGGTATCGCGATAGGCTAGTAGTTTATTAGCACAAGCGTGGTAAGACACATCGGTTGAGCTCTTGCGGGTAAAAACGGGATAATCATCCAAACCGAGCTGTTGTGAATGTTTGATTTCACTGTCCCAATACGCACCTTTGACCAAGCGTACCATCATACGTCGTTGCGTTTTGAGCGTTAGGTCACGCAACCACTCAATCACATGGATCGCGCGTTTTTGATAAGCTTGAACTGCTAAGCCAAAGCCCGACCAATCCCCTAAATCCGGATCGCTAAACACCGCTTCGATAATATCCAGTGATATATCCAAACGCTCAGATTCTTCAGCATCCACAGTCAAACCGATATCATACTGCTTGGCCAGCATACACAGGGCTTTGAGCTTTTCTGGGATCTCAAGTAACACTCGTTC
>JBEVCF010000027.1:0-3388 GCA_040514355.1 Glaciecola sp. | reverse complement strand
CCATAGGTGGTGGCGGTTCGATACTAACGGTCCCGATATTGGTTTACTTATTTGGTCAGGATGCAACTGAAGCGACTGCATATTCACTTTTAATCGTAGGTCTAACTGCAACATTTGGTGCTTATACTTATTTCCGAAAAGGTTTAATAGACTTTAAGGCAGCAATCATTTTCGCAATCCCATCGATTGTTGCTGTTTACCTTACTCGCGCATATTTAATGCCAGCCATTCCAGAAGTAATAATGACGACTCCCTTTGAATTAACTCGAAATGTATTAATTATGGTGAGTTTTGCTGTCTTAATGCTTTTATCCGCTTATATGATGCTTACTCGTGATAACAGCAAGATGGTACAAAGTAATGGTGGTCAAAAACCCTTATTAATCATGCTTGAAGGTGCTGTAGTTGGTGTCGCGACGGGTATTCTTGGTGCCGGTGGTGGCTTTCTAATTATTCCTGCGCTTGTATTATTTATGGGCATGGAGATGAAAAAAGCTGTAGCTGCTTCATTGCTGATTATTTCGCTCAAATCTTTACTCGGGTTTACGGGTGACTTACAAGCAGGTTTTCAGGTGGATTGGTGGTTTGTTTTATGCATTTTAGTATGTACCGTCATCGGTATGAGCATCGCGTCTAAGATTACACAAAATGTCGATGGTACAAAATTACAAAAAGGTTTTGGCGTATTTACCTTGATAATCGCTACATTTATTTTAGTTAAAGAGTTGGTATAGAGGAGTCGTAATGAAAATAAAAACTTTTCATGATGAGGTAACTGCAACATTTACCCATATTGTGATTGATGAGGCCACCAAAAAGTGTGCAGTTATTGACTCTGTACTCGACTATGACCACTTTTCTGGTATGGTCAAAACGGTCAGTGCTGATAAAGTCATCGCATATATAAAAGAAAATGACTTGGTGAATGAATGGATTTTAGAAACGCATATCCACGCTGACCACATCACAGCGTCAAGATACTTACAACAGCATATTGGTGGAAAAACAGCCATGGGTGTGGGTATTCAAGAAGTACTTAAAATTTGGGTACCATTGTTTGATGCTAGTGAAGATACACCTATTACGGGAGAGCAATTTGATCGCTTGTTGGATGAAGGTGACGAAATCCAAATTGGTAACATCACATTGACAACCTGGTTAACACCAGGACATACGCCAGCGTGTGCAAGCTATTACTGTGCTGAAGAAGGCGTTATTTTTGTGGGTGATACGATGTTTGCGCCTCATCTCGGCACCGCACGTTGCGATTTTCCGGGTGGTTCTGCTGCGGATTTATTTAAAACCATCCAACGCTTTTACACATTACCTGATAATACTATGGTTTATCTGTGTCATGACTACCCCAAAACAGGCGAAGCACCATTGGTTAGTATCACGATAGGTGAGCAAAAAACATCTAATGTACAAATCCAGCCCGATACCGAATACGCAGATTACGTGGAGAAGAGAGAAGCAAGAGATGCCACATTATCTGTGCCAAAGCTGTTATATCCTTCATTGCAAACGAACTTGAGGTTAGGTGATTTCGGTGTTAAATCGAAGAATGGTTTGCAATATATCAAAATTCCCATTAATGCGCTGTGAGGTGAAGCATGGATCATAAACTATTAACTAACGATATTGCTGTATGTCCACAAATTGTCGAAGAAGATTTGATGGATATTAAAGCCCTTGGATACAAAACAATTGTATGTCATCGCCCTGATGGTGAGGGGGCAGACCAAGTTAATTTTACTGAAATCAGTACTGCAGCAGCAGCACTTGGCATAAAAACAATTTATCAGCCTGTAGTGAGTGGGAAGATCACTGATGAAGATGTTCAGGCATTTAAACAGATCCTAGCTGAAGCGGAGTTCCCTCTTTTTGCATATTGCAGAACCGGGACACGTTCAACCACACTATGGTCATTGGCACAGTCAGGACAGATGCCAGTAAATGCTATCTTACAAATCACCAAAAATGCGGGCTATGACATGTCTGGCGTAGCTAGAAGGATACTAAACGGTGGTGTAACACCCATAGATAAAACAGACCAAAAATTTGATATTGTTGTCGTAGGGGGGGGAGCTGCAGGTATTGCCGTTTCATCAAGTTTATTAGAAAGACAACCTCATTTATCAATTGCAGTGATTGATCCAGCCGATGTCCATTATTATCAACCAGGTTGGACGCTTGTTGGTGCAGGTGTTTTCAAACCAGATCAAACCGTTAAAACCTTATCTTCGCTTATACCTAAAGGGGTAACGTGGATTAAAAACGCGGTAGCGGCTTTTGAACCCAAACAAAACAAAGTTTTGTTAGAGGGCTGCAGTATTATTGAATATACCAAGCTCATTGTCTGCCCCGGTCTTAAATTGGACTGGGATAAAATAACAGGCTTAAAAGAGACCTTAGGTAAAAATGGCGTCACTTCGAATTATCGGTTCGATCTTGCGCCCTACACATGGGATTTGGTCAAGAACTTCAAATCAGGTAAAGCTGTATTTTCCCAACCTCCTATGCCTATAAAATGTGCTGGCGCGCCACAAAAAGCGATGTACTTATCATGTGATCATTGGTTAAAAGGTGGTGTGTTAGATAAGGTAGATGTGCAATTTTATAATGCGGGCCCCGTTTTGTTTGGTGTTAAAGAGTATGTTGCACCATTGATGAAATACGTTGAAAAATATCATGCAAACCTTCATTTTTCCCATAATTTAGTCAAAGTCGACGGGCCAAATAAGAAAGCTTATTTCAAAGATTTGAGTGCAGCAGATGATGCTACAACAATTGCAGTCGATTTTGACATACTGCATGTTGTACCCAGTCAATCCGCCCCAGATTTTATTAAAGCAAGTCCTCTGGTTGATGCGAACGGCTGGGTTGATGTTGATCAGTCAACGTTACAACATAAGACTTACCCAGACATATATAGTTTAGGTGACGTAATGAACGCGCCTAATGCAAAAACGGCAGCAGCAGCACGGGTACAAGCACCTATTGTAGCTACGAATGTCTTGCATGATTTAGGTATGTCCAAGAAACGAGCCATCTATGATGGCTATGGTTCATGTCCATTGACGGTTGAAAAAGGCAAAATCGTATTAGCTGAGTTTGGGTATGGTGGAAAATTATTACCCACATTCCCAAGTTGGTTAATAGAAAGTACCAAGCCTTCATCTTTGGCATGGTTACTCAAAGAAAAGATCTTACCCCCTGTATATTGGCAGGCAATGCTCAAAGGAAAAGAATGGTTTGCTAAACCCAAAGAACTAAATTAAGCAAACTCATATACAAGCCCACACAAGGGAGTGACACCTTGTGTGGGTTTTTTTATGGATGTTATTCATTCATTTTGACATATAGGCGACACTGTAATATATTAGAT
>JBEVCF010000026.1:0-13693 GCA_040514355.1 Glaciecola sp. | reverse complement strand
ATATACTTTACCACATGCACTTTAGATTATTTCTTAACTTTTTATTAGCATTTTTTCTACTCAGCGCATGTACGCCGTCTAGCGAGCATGAGGTAGCTTGTCGTGCGACCAAAGTCTCAGACTCTCCGATGCTTCCTGCTGCCTCAGCAGCAGGGTGTTTGATTCATTTTAGTGAACACACTTTACTGGTTGAGCATCGCTTGACGGGGCGCTTGGATATCCCAGGTGGAGGGCAACAAGCAGGTGAAACATTGGCGTGTACCGCACATCGAGAAACGTTTGAAGAAACTGGGTTTAATGTGTTGGTAGGCGCACCGGTTGCTCAGACAACTAATGGTATGGTGATCTTTGCTTGTACCCTTGATAACGTAGTCGACGTCGCTCACTTCCCTCGCCCTGTACCGGATTTTGCTGATGTAGAAATACGCCAACTGAATTTGGTGAACCTCTTTGACATCGACCCGCCAGCCTTGCGCTTTGCACAAGACATGATCCCGTTTAGGGATGCCATGACCCGCACACCATCATCAACGCCTTTGTTCGATTAGCCTCAATGATATTTACATATAAAAAAATATTACTGCAGCACAATGTTTAAAAATCGAGCAACTTAAAATACAATTATCTTACTGGTCAAACCACCAATAGGATTGTGATATGCCCCAATATACTGCCCCGCTGACGGATTTTGATTTTTTGCTCAATACGTGGATGAATGTGTCAGCCCATTATCAAGCCATTGGCGCTGATGGAATGGATGCAGAGCTAGCCCAAGAAGTGTTACAACAAGGGGCGAAGTTTGCGGTACAAGCGGTAGCGCCTTTGAATCAAAGCGGTGACGAGCAAGGTTGTACCTTAACCGATGGTCAAGTCAGTACACCAGATGGCTTTGCCACAGCTTATCAAGAGTATATCGCTAACGGTTGGAACGCGATGCTAGGTAACCCTGACTACGATGGGCAAGATTTGCCCTATTCGATGGCCGTGCCAGTACATGAAATGCTCAACTCAGCTAATTTAAGTTGGCGTTTGACCACGATGCTCACCGAAAGTGCAGTGTTGGCGATGAATAAGCATGCAACCGATGACCTAAAAGCGACGTATTTACCGAAATTAATTTCCGGTGAGTGGACCGGCACCATGAATCTTACTGAGCCACATGCGGGAACTGATTTGAGTTTGTTATCGACCAAAGCTGAACCACAGGCTGACGGCACGTATCGCATCACTGGCAACAAAATATTTATCACGGGTGGCGACCACGACTGGACGGATAACATCATCCATATGGTACTGGCACGTCTCCCAGATGCCCCTGCTGGCGTTAAGGGTATTAGTTTATTTTTGGTGCCAAAAGTCATGGTCAACGAAGATGGTTCACTGGGTGAGCGCAACCATGTCAGTGTCGGCAGTATTGAAAAGAAAATGGGCTTGAAAGGCTCGCCCACTTGCGTGATGAATTACGATGGCGCCGTGGGTTATCTCATCGGCGAAGAACATGCTGGCCTTGCATGCATGTTCACAATGATGAATGATGCGCGTTTTCAAGTGGGTCTGCAGGGCTTAGGCGTGGCCGAAGCGTCCTATCAGGGGGCTCTAGCCTATGCGACAGAACGCTTGCAATCGCGTGCACCACAAGGTGTTCAACGTCCCACACAAAAAGCCGATCCCATTGTGTTTCAGCCCGACGTCAAGCGTATGCTCCTGACGCAACGTGCCTTAACGGAAGGCTCTCGCGCTTTAGCTATGCTCTATGCACAGTACATGGATATCGAGAAGTACCAAGACGGCGAAGCAAAAGCCAATGCCCAAGCGGTATTGGCTTATCTCACTCCCGTCTGCAAGGCATTTTTCACCGATATGGCAACCGAAGTCGCAAATTATGGGATTCAGATCTACGGTGGACACGGTTACATCCGTGAATGGGGTATGGAGCAACTCGTCCGAGATACCCGTATCGCACAGTTGTATGAAGGAACTAACGGGATCCAAGCAGGCGATCTGATTGGTCGCAAATTAACGCGCTCCAATGGCGAGTTAATGCTGACGACGCACGCAGTTTTTGGTGACATTGTCGAGGCGATTGACGATGCTCAAAAACGCACCCAAGCGCAAGGCTTGTTAGCTGACTGGCATGAAACGTCGATGGGACTGCTCGGTAGTTCACCGGAACACTGTGCCGCAATTGCCTGCGATTACCTCAATTATGTCTCATATACCTTATTAGGTGTGCTGTGGTTATCGATGATGGACAAGTGCACCGACTACCACAATCAGACATTTGCACAAGGTAAAATCAAAACAGGAGAGTTTTATCTCACGTATCTTCTGCCCCGTGCAGCACAACACAAAAGCGCAATGCTATTTGCGAGTGACGCAATCAATAACATGGACTTGGATGATTTCTTGGTGGGATAAAAAAAGGTCTTGCGGGTAATCACTCGCGAGACCATATTTGATATTTTGTAATGTGCTGAAACTTCGTCAATGGATGACCGACTGTCATAGCGCAATCAGCCTTTCAATGTACTCTCAAACCAATGTTTCAACATATTCTTTTCGTAGCGCAGAGCCTCATTGCGAAATAGTCGGTTATGGCGCTCAATAAAATTCATATCTTTGAGTTTGACAGTGTCTGTTTTTACAACTGCACCACTGGCATCAACCAATTCATATTCGAAAGCGATACGTGGAATGTGTACTTGTTTGATAATACGAATATCGTTTGAAACAGAGCCTATGCCTGCAAAACTCGCGGGAAGTACATGCCCAGCTAAATCTAAATCAGTCACATTAATCTGGAGTTTATGACCTTCTGGTAAATCCTTGGCTAACTTATCAAGGTATTTACTGAGCTGTTTGAATGTGTGTTCAGCAAATTTTTTGCGCGATTGATTGGCAGGTTTAACATCGGTAAAGTCGCGGTAGTCTTGCCACGTTACTTTACTATGTGCCTGCTCGTACACCATGACTTTTTCTTTGTCGCCATGGTCGTGTGCAAATACAGAACCAGAAAGTGTGATCCCTGCAAATAATGCCAGCGCGGCAACGTTGACTCGTTTTAGCAAGTTTGCTTTGCCAAACGTGTTATTTGTTTTAATTGTTTGCATGATTTATCTCCAACGTGGTCGATATCATAAATGTAGCAAATGAGATATTGGCTGGCTAGTTGTTAGTGCTCAGGTTCAGAGAACATTCAGTTACGTTACATTTACGAACTTAACACAATTGCAACATTAAATTCCGCAAAAACAGGGATTTAATTGATATACTTCAATACACCTTGTGTATTTTCTCGATACACTGAAGGAACAAACGTGCATTATAGGAAGCGTCGCGCATGAGTGAGCAAATCCCGGTTAAAGTCATCCCAACAGACAAACCTGCTGTGAAAAAAGTGCTGCCAAAGGTCAAAATCAAACCTGCAGATGATCACGAGCAAGGCTATCAATCCGCACGTTCAACGATTTATGTCAGAGCAGTAAAAGGCCCACTTGAAACCTTCCGGCGTTTTTTTGGATTTATTTTCTTAGCCTTATTTGCAGTGATCCCTTGGATCCAATACAACGGTCAGCAAGCCATTCTATTTGACATCCCCGAACAGCGCTTCAATCTGTTCGCAGTGACGTTATGGCCTCAAGACCTCACGGTATTGGCCTATATATTTATTGTCGCCGCCTTTGCATTATTCTTCGTCACGACCTTTGCTGGTCGAGTATGGTGCGGCTTTATGTGTCCACAGACCACATGGGTATACATGTTTATTTGGTGCGAAGAAAAAATAGAAGGTACCGCCAACAAACGCCAAAAACTCGATGCTCGCCAAATGGATTTTGATAAATTTTGGCGCAAAACGGCAAAACACGCAGCCTGGTTAGGTATTTCCTTGTTAACTGCGTTGACCTTCGTCGGTTATTTCACACCAATCACTGAGTTGTATGTCGACTTTTTTACCTTTAATACCAGTTTTTGGGCGGCTTTCTCTGTCCTATTTTTTATGTTTTGTACCTATGGTAATGCCGGCTGGATGCGTGAAATTATGTGTATCCACATGTGTCCTTATGCACGTTTCCAATCTGCGATGTTTGATAAAGACACGTTTACTGTCGCTTATGATGCCAAACGCGGCGAAGGACGTGGGCCGCGTTCGCGCAAAGCAACACCAGAACAACGCGCGGCCAAAGGTCTAGGTGACTGCATCGATTGTAATTTGTGCGTCCAAGTCTGCCCAACGGGGATTGATATTCGCAATGGTCTGCAATACGAATGTATCAACTGTGGTGCTTGTGTGGATGCCTGTAATGGCGTCATGGATAAAATGGGTTATGCCAAGGGCCTGATCAGCTTTACCTCAGAGCACGAGCTCAATGGTGGTACGACCAAGATCATCAGACCCAAACTGATCGGTTACGCATTGGTACTGGTAGTTATGTCGGGACTCTTAGTGGCTGATTTTATGTCGCGTAAACCGCTCGATCTGGATATTATTCGCGACCGCAACACACTGTATCGCGAGAATAACGACGGCCTAATTGAGAACGTTTACACGCTCAAGATTTTGAATAAATCTCAACAGACACGCACATTTGATATTCGCGTTAAAGGCCTAGTTGACCCCGTTTTCATCGGCAAGCAGACCGTGACGATCCCGGGGGGTGAAGCGTTTAGCTTACCAGTGTCCATCGCAGTCGATGCCTACTCACTCAACGATTCCATTACTGACATGCAATTTTATGTATCCACCACCGACAGCAAAGGGGACGTCATTGGTTTGGCTCAGGAGACTAAATTCATTTATCGATAAGTGTTACACTAGAGGCAAATACCGTTAATAAGAACGTAAGAACCACGTGAACGATACCGACCAATTTGGGACTGATGCTGATTTTACTTTTCAACAGCTCGGTCCCGATACCATTTTAGATGCCTTAGAAAGTGTAGATATTCGCCCCACCACAGGCTTGCTTGCGCTCAACAGCTACGAGAATCGCGTGTATCAATTCGCTGAAGAACAACAGCGTTTCGTCGTCAAATTTTATCGCAGTGGGCGCTGGCAGGATGCCCAAATCCAAGAAGAACACGATTTTGCATTGGAACTGGCAGACAATGAAGTGCCCTTAATCGCACCGCTTGAGCATCAAGGCCAGACCTTGCATCACTTTAACAAGTTGCGCTTTGCCTTATTTCCCTCCACCGGCGGTCGCCAGTTTGAAAATGACAACCTCGACCAACTGGAATGGATGGGACGGTTTATTGGTCGCATGCACCGCATTGGCCAAGCCAGTGATTTTCAGCACCGTGCTGTCTTTTCTGCCCATACCCATTTGCATCAGCCGCGGGCAATTTTGGAACACAGCCAATTGCTCCCTGAGCATCTCAAAACCGCTTTTTTCGCGATTTTAGATCCCGTCATCAAAGAGACCGAAGCCTTGTATAAACCCTCGACGGCTATCTTGCGCCTGCATGGTGATTGTCATCCGGGTAATATATTGTGGCGTGATGGACCGAGCTTTGTCGATTTGGATGATTGTCGCATGGGTCCAGCCATTCAGGATCTGTGGATGATGTTATCGGGCGATCGCGCCCAGCAGACGCTACAACTCGATACCATGGTTGAAGCTTATGAAGAATTTCATCCTTTTAATCCTGCAGAGACGGCCTTGATTGAGCCCCTACGTGCGATGCGCATGGTGCACTACATGGCGTGGTTATCCCAACGCTGGGCAGATCCTGCCTTTCCACAAGCCTTCCCATGGTTTGCCGAAGATAAGTATTGGGAAGGTCAAATCCTCGCGTTAAAAGAACAACTCGCCGAGCTCAACGAAGCCCCTATCAAACTCGGATTCTAACAAAAGGTCTAATGTGCAATCAGAGGCTGTATTGCGTATAATGCGCACGTTTTATGGTGCTTATTGGATTGAGAATTCAAACAATAAGGTAAACGGGAAGCAAGTGAATAATCTTGCGCTGCCCCCGCAACGGTAATGTATGAGTTAGGTATCGTTTTACCACTGTACGCAAGTGTATGGGAAGGTGATAACTAACGGGCGACAAGCACATACAAAGCCCGGATACCGGCCTAAAACCGATGTCTCCACACGCGGTGGAAGGACACAACAAGTTGTTGTTTGCTCGGTGGGAGCAACGCATTTGGAAAACGATCTATCATGAATACACCTTTGTTTTGCCGTTCAGTTGTCACTGGACTGGTATTGAGTGCCACTGTACTCACCTCTTTTGCTCAAGCACAATCGACCACTCCTGATGAAACGCTCGAAACCCTAACAGTAACAGGCTCACGCTCGGTCTTAAACATTGCCCAATTAGCCGGCAATGTCTCCATTTTAACTGAAGCTGATATTGCCAATAGCCAAGCGACGTTTGTCAGCGAACTGCTCACGGCATTTACTAGTATCGATGTCAGTGTCAATGGTGGTGTCGGTCAATATGCAGAATTGCGGATCCGCGGCGCCGAGGCCAATCACGTGTTGGTGTTACTCGACGGCGTACACATTAACGATCAAGCCCAAGGGGGGTTAATCGATTTGGCGCATTTACCAACGCATAACATTGAACGTATCGAACTTCTGCGCGGTGCACAAAGCGCAGTGTGGGGTGATGGTGCAATTGGTGGAGTATTGAGTATCACGACCAAACAAGGTGGACAAGACCTAGGCTCGGTGCAGTTTAACGTGGGGCAAAATGACACGTATCATGCTAATTTACAGCACAGCGGGACGTTCGCAGAGACCGCGTATCATGTCTCATTCAGTCATTTTGATACTGATGGACAAAACATCTCAACGGTTGCTGGCAATACTGAAACCGATGGCTATCAAAACACGCAATTTCACCTTAACCTAAGTACTCAGTTGGGTCAGACCCTGCGCTTGCAATCGATGTTCAGGCTCAACGAATACGCGACTGAATATGATGCGACTGATTTTGTTACAACCGGGCTACCCGTTGATGCAGACAATGTTTCTGAGGGTGAAAAACGCGATGTGAAACTCGCGCTGGAATACCGTCCTGCAGGAACAGATTGGTACGTTGATACGAGCTTACACCATCATGTTGACCAAGTAGACAATACTGAGAGTGGTCGCTTTGCTAGCGCGTCAAAGAGTACAGAAAATAAAGCACTCGCGGTGTGGCACTATGCTAACAGTGACCAAGCCAGTATCAATCTGGGCGTAGAATATGCCGATGTGGCGTATACCCAAGCCGGACCAGTCGTATTTGGCGATCCGAACTACCAAACGGATATACAAAGAACCAGTTTGTTTGCAGACAATACTTACGCCTTATTCGATGACGTCTGGTTGAATGCGAGCGTGCGTTATACCGATCATTCTGAATTTGCTAGCGCGACAGATTATCGCGTCGGTAGCAGTTGGCAAGTACATGCCCCGCTGCGTATTTTTGTGAGTCACGGTCGTGCCTCCAAAACTCCTACGTTTACCGAACGCTTCGGCTTTTTCCCTACAAGTTTTATTGGTAATCCCAATTTAAAACCGGAAACGGCGACCACCAGCGAGTTAGGTGTGGCCTTAGATATTGCTCAAACCACCTGGTCGCTTACTTTATTTGATACTGACTTAGACAACGAAATCAATGGCTTTGTCTTTGATGCTAATTCAGGTGGTTTTACCGCTGACAACGTGTCGGGTCAAAGCAAGCGCAGTGGTCTTGAGCTAGATGGACGTTTTGCATCGGCACTGGGACAATGGCAACTTAGCTATAGCTATTTAGATGCCAATGACGGTGCCACTAACGCGCGAGAGTTACGCCGTGCCCAGCACAACGGTGCGGTCACGCTAACAAGTCAACCGACTGCAACTGTCAGTACGTATTTAAGTGCACGTTATACCGGAACACGTACAGATCAGTTTTTCCCGCCCTTCCCTGCTCCTTCGCAGGTGCTTGAGCAAGGCGCATACTGGTTGGTCAATACCAGTGTTAATTGGCAGGCTCGCCACGATGTTAAAGTCGGACTAAAGGCGGAGAATATATTTGCACAAAAATACACTGACATTGTTGGCTACCGCGGCTTAGAACGCAAATTTTCAGCTTATATTCAATACCAATGGTAATGCACCCTAGCTGATTAAGTTAGTATTCAGTTGACCTGATTATACTTAAATTATGTGATCAGAAAGCCAATGCAAATGTCGCTATGCATTGGCTTTTTATTAGTCTGTGTGTATCATTTATCCATTGTTTTTATTTGAGAATGCTATGAAAAAAATACTAATATCGTCAGTCCTTGCTATCTCCACTCTACTTTTGTCGCTCAGTGCCTGCGCCCAAGTACGCTTTGTTGAAGGTGAACACTACCAAGTCATCAGCAAAACCGCCTCTGCCGAACCGGTGGTAAAAGAGTTCTTTTCGTTCTGGTGCCCGCATTGTTACAACTTTGAACCACTCGTTGCACAAATGAAAAAGAAGCTCGACCCCAGTGTGAAATTCGAAAAAGTGCACGTTAATTTCATGGGTTTTGCAGGTCGTGATTTACAAGATGAAGTCACCACAGGCATGTTGATCGGTCGCGTACTCAAACGTGAACAAGCGCTCAATACTGCCATCTTTAACTATATCCACCGCCAACGTGCAACCATTGCCAATGCCGAAGATGTGCGCAGTATTTTCTTGGTCAACGGCGTCACGGCTGAAGAGTTTGATAAAACGAAGAAGAGTTTTGCGGTGAAGAACATGCTGCGCAAAAACAACAAAACCATCGATGAATTCCGTCGTTTTGTCTCTGGTGTCCCTAACTTTATCGTCAACGACAAATACCAAGCCACGTTTACCCGCGATATGACACCTGATGATATGGTAGATTTGATTGTGTATCTATCCGAGCTGAAATAATCAAACGAGCCTATCTACAGGTTTGAGGAAAATATCTAACAAGCGCCCGTAGCAATACCGGCGCTTTTTTTAGATTCAAATCGTACTGATAACTAGCCCAATTCGTCCGTTGCTACATAATAACGCGGGTCTTCATTGACGTTGATTTCAACATACTTCGAAGCTTTGCGTAACAACTTACGACACTCAGGTGAGATATGACGGATATGTAGTTTTTTGCCCGCGGCCTCGTATTTGTCTGCCAAGGTATCAAGGGCATCAATCCCGGAGGAATCCCAAATCCGTGATTCATTAAAATCAATCACGACATCGCTAGGGTCGTTTTGTGGGTCAAAGATCTCTTTGAAATGGGATACCGAACCAAAGAACAACGGTCCCTCTAGCTCATACACCTTCCAATCGTCTTTATCCGTATACGTTTTAGCGGCAATGTGGGTCGCGTGTTTCCAAGCAAAAACCAAGGCCGACACAATGACACCGACAACGACTGCAATCGCTAAGTCAGCAATGACCGTCACAAAGGTCACGAGGAATAATACAAAAGCATCTTCTTTGTTGACGCCGCGAATGATTTTGAAGGACGCCCATTCAAACGTGCCAATCACAACCATGAACATGACGCCCACCAACGCTGCTAGGGGGATCATTTCAATCAGTTGCGAAGCAAACAAGATGAACGCTAATAATACCAACGCGGCGGTAATGCCAGATAAACGACCACGACCGCCAGAATTAATGTTGATCATCGACTGGCCAATCATGGCACAGCCACCCATACCACCAAAGAAACCATTCACGGTATTGGCGACACCTTGACCGATACATTCTTTATTGCCACGGCCTCGCGTAGACGTCATTTCATCGATGAGTGTTAACGTCAATAACGACTCGATTAAACCGACTAACGCGAGAATAATCGCAGTAGGTAAAATGATGTATAACGTATCAAGCGTAAATGGCACCATCGGAATCGCAAAACTCGGTAGCTCACCGGCCAACGTCGCGCTTGCCTTTTCGGCTTCTGGTAACATATCACGCACAAAATCAATGACCGTACGGGCTTCTAAGTCCAAGCCATGGACCAAACCGGTGACGACAATAATCGCAGCAAGCGAGGCTGGCACGGCAGTCGTTAATTTGGGTAAAAAGACAATGATCGCCATCGTCAAGGCAGTCAAACCCAGCATGAGATAAAGCATTTCGCCGCTCATCCAAACTTGCATACCTGAGGCATCAAACACTTTGAACTGCCCTAATTGCGCCAAGAAGATCACGATTGCCAGGCCGTTAACAAAACCCAGCATGACAGGATACGGCACTAGCCTAATGAATTTGCCCAAGCGGAATACGCCAGCGAGGATTTGTAACAAACCGGCTAACACGACCGCTGCGAATAAATATTGAATGCCATGCTGGGCAACTAACGCGACCATAACGACGGCCATCGCGCCCGTCGCACCTGAAATCATCCCAGGACGACCACCAATCGCAGAGGTAATCAACCCCATCATAAACGCCGCATACAAACCAACCATGGGTTCGACACCGGCGACAAAGGCGAATGCGACAGCTTCTGGTACCAATGCTAACGCAACAGTGATCCCAGACAAGACATCATTTTTGATGTTGTTCGATGTTAAATCGAATTTGAACATAACGTAATTACCCATAAAAAATCCGCGTGCAGGGTAGCACAAATTGCAGGCAATTATCGTTAATTAAATGTTAAGCAGATATCCTTATGCAACCTAACCTATGGCCACTGGTTCGTCGTGAAATACTTTGCGCATCAATGCGATAAAGCTATCTAGGGAATCGACTTCAAAGTTCGGATCAAACGCAGGGGCATCCCATTCATCCACGAGTTTACACGCCAAGGGATACCAGCTTTCATCTTTGAACTGTTCGCGCAGATCCGTAGGTGCACCCAGATACTCGTAGTAGTATTTGCCTTGGAAAGCTTGATGATGATAAATAACGTGATAGCTATCATCTGAAATGTAAGGTTTCATCATCTCCGCTGCAATGGGGCCATGATTGGGGACATTGATCACTTTAGCGATGTCATGGCATAGGGCAATTACAATTTGCTCATCTGTCGCGCCATCACGTCGCGCCAAGGTGCCGGCCATTAATGCGTGTTGTAATTGGTCACAGGCAAAGCCCAAAGTATGTTGTTCAAGGGCTTTTAGCATATCGATAAAGCGATCTGCTGTGTTTTTGAACTCCTCCTTGTGAGCAGCGGCAATGATCATCCATTCATCTTTGGTCCCATCTTGCATACGGGTAAACGTAGCGTGTTCACTCATGGCTTTATCCTGGTTAGCTATTTTGTTAGTAAATTGTAAATTACCGACAATCGCATGCCAACAAAATATAGTCGTATATATTTGGGTTCACTTCAGCCTCAAGGTATACTAAAGCACACTAACTATTACTGCGAAGTTCTCCATGTCATCACCTCTCATGACGGCACTGATTGTCGTTGCTCCTGTCATGTGTCTCATCATTGCAGGTTTTGTCTTTAAACGCGTTGGTTTGGTGAATGAGGCGTTTGTCGATGGTGGCTCCAAATTGGTATACAACGTTTCTTTGCCCGCGTTGTTATTCAACTCTATTTACACCGCTGATTTTGCTACTGCAGCCAATCCCATACTGATTTTAACCAGTGTCATCGGCACTATTGTATTTGTTTTGTTAGCCATGCTCATCGCGCATTTTACGATCCCTAACCGCACTGACCGAGGCGTCGTGATCCAAGGCGGTTACCGTTCCAATATCGGGATCGTGGGACTGGCATTGAGCGCCAATGCTTATCCTGAATTTTTTGCGACCGCTTCGGTTTTCATGGCATGTACGACCCTGATCTATAACTTACTCGCTGTCTTATTACTAAATTTTTACTCTGACAAACAGCACTCTGTTAAGGACAATCTTATTGCCTTGGTGAAAAACCCGATCATCGGTTCCATCGTGTTGGCCTTAACCGCCTCATATTTTGCAGTGAGTTTGCCCAGTATCGCCGAGGTGAGTTTGGATTATTTTGCCCAACTCACTTTACCGCTGGCATTATTGTGTACAGGGGCTTCGTTGCAGTTATTTGCGATGAAAAGTGCGATTGGCGCGATGATTTTTGCCAATGTGGCTAAGTGTGTATTGTATCCTGCCGTTATTCTTACCAGTGGCTATCTATTGGGTTTAGATGGCATTGCGCTGGGGATCTTATTTCTGATGAGCGCTTCACCTACTGCCGCAGCGAGTTACATCATGGCGAAGAAAACCAACTCAAACCCTGTTTTGGCTGCCAATATTGTGGTCTCCACCACCGTTGTGGCGATCCCCATTATGATGCTCGCACTCATTGTATTACTACAATACGGTATTATTGCACCTGCCTCCGTTTAACGCTTAGCCAAAAGGACCTGTTATGCGCCAATCCCTTCGCCTTGTTCTATCTGCTAGTATTGCCTTTGTGTTTTACAGTGGCTGGGCGTTCTATGCCAATATGGAACAAGCATCGTCTGCTATGGCATTGTGGCGAGTTGCACTAGTCCAAGGCACTACCAGCGGCCTGATCACATTAGGGTTTACTTGGCTGACCGAATGGAGTTACGCGCGGTTTAAAGATAAGTGTGTGTCGTTTGCGTTTATTACGCCGCTGATCTGTCTCCCCTACCACCACAGCCCAAGTGCCAAGCAGTTCCGCAAAAGCATCAATCAAGTATTGGATCGCTCCGCACAAGCCTTACAACAACGTTTCACGGCAGTTATCATAGCCCCATTACTACCGATGAGTTTGCAAGGCGCAATTGTGATCAGTGTGAATGTCATCAATCAAACACCGAATCTCTGGCTCACCGTCCTGCCGTCGATCATGTTTAGTGGTCTGTATGGATATATTTATACGTTTTCTTTGTATCGTCAGCACTCACACCCTGACTAAGGTGACAAACTCATAGGCATGCGGGTTTTTTTCATCTGGCTGGTGTGCTTCGCGACTCACTTCACGCCACTCCCCGTGTTCATTCCAATCGGGAAAGGTCGTATCGCCCTCTACATCCTTGTCAATAAACGTCAAATGCAAGGTACTGGCATGTGGGATCAAGGCTTGGTAGATACTTCCGCCACCGATGATCATCACCTCTTCCTCTTGGGCGCACACCGCTAGCGCTTCAGTAATAGAATACACCACCGTGGCATCATCAAGGATGTAACTAGGATTGGTGGTAATCACAATATTGTGACGACCAGGTAAGGCTTTACCGATAGACTCGTAGGTTTTGCGTCCCATGACGACGGGCTTGCCCATCGTGGTACATTTGAAATGTGCTAAATCGGCAGGCAAATGCCACGGCATATCATTATCAGCACCAATAATGCGCTGATGAGCCATGGCAACAATCATGGATAACTTGGACATAGATACGTGTCTCTATTTAGTCTTTTTTATATTGTACTAAAAAGTTGATTTTCAATTTTTCTTCAAATTTGTCACTTTTTTAAAAGAAAATTGCACTATGTGTTTGAACATGTATTCCCAACCCGATTTGAGGTACACAAACATTTTTCCCACAACACTTTATGTTTGTGGGTCTCCTTTTCTGCATCCCTGAGCAAAACGACAGACAGATTGGAAATTCAAGATTTTCAGCTCTCAGCGGCGGCGCAACTCTGGTAGTTGTTATTGTTATTGTTGTTGTTGTTATTGTTGTTATTGTTATTGTTGTTGTTATTGCTGCTGGTGCAACCGTTTGCATTGTTGTTGTTATTGTTGTTATTTTTATTGTTGTTATTGTTGTTATTGTTGTTGTTGTTGCTGCTG